>NZ_JBVHLU010000115.1:0-30966 GCF_055558835.1 Embleya sp. NPDC025285 | reverse complement strand
CGGTTGGGTGTGGGTTCGGGTGGGGGCCGGGAGGCGGGAGGGTGTTCTCGTGACGCGGCGGATCGATGTGGTTCGATCCGCCGCGTCACGTCGTGTTTCGGCGCGGCGGCCCGTCGACGTGGGGGCGCCGGATTCGGGGACCGCGGCGGGGGGGTTCACGCCTGCGGGATGTGGAGCCGGGGGCGGGGCGGGGCTTCGAGGTTCAGGCGAGGGGGAGTTCGAAGTCGAGGACGCGGTGTTCGATGCGCAGGCCGGCGAGCGGGAGGGCTTGGCGGACGGCGCCTTCGGTGTCGCCGTCGAATTCGAACACGGCGAGCTCGTGTACGTCCGGGTGCTCGCGGCGGAGCGAGTCGACCAGTTCGGCGACCACGGCCCCGAGGATGTCGGCCGCGACGCCGGGGGCGGTGATCGCCTCGCCCGCGTTGAGGTACGCCCGGCCGTCCGCGATGTCGACGGTGAGTTCGGCGCCCTCGCCGATCAGGCCCACGCGGGGCGGCGGCAGGGCGCGTACGCGGATCGCGGGTAGCCCGCCCGGAGGCCACCAGCCGTGTGGGTCGACCGTCCAGATCCGGGCGATCTCCCCGGTGACCCGGGCCGCGAGCGCCCGGGCCGCGTCGCCCTCCGGCCCGGTGTCGGTACCGCTCCAGTGCAACACCCGGGCGCCGACCGCGCGGGCCTGTTCGGCGGCGCGCCGGTACATCGACACGAACGCGGCGCGTTCCTCGGCGGTCGCGGGAGGATTCCCGGCATAGGACCCCCGGACCAGCCGGCGGGCGAGCCGGTCGGCTCGCTCACCCTGGGCGGCGACGCCGGACTCGCCGTCGCCGTAGATGCTCACCCAGCCGAGCAGTCGGCCGGCGCGGCGCGCGCCGACGGTGCCGATGCGATCACCGGACCCACCGGCGTCGGGGCCGGCGTCGGTGCCCGCCGGTGCCGGTGCCGGGAGGCCGACCGAGGCGTACACCTCCGTGGCCCGCCGGTCCTCGGCCGCGGGATCGCCGTCCCACTCGAGGGAAATGTCGTGCTTCATCGGTCCATCGTCTCCCGGACCGGGAGGCCGTACAGATCGGATACCGCCGTCCGGCCGAGCCGGATCGGGCCAGGGGAGGGGCGCGACGAAGCGGGGGGACGACTCGCGGTGTCGGGCCGCTTGTCGCGATCGCCGCGGTGTCGGTCAGTCGGCGGTGGGGCGGGCGAGGCGGCGTCGGATGTGGTGGATGCGGCGGTCGGCGGTGGTGCCGTCCTCGATGCCCATGCGGACGCGGCGTTCGAAGCCGCGGATGAGCGCCTCGGCCAGCGGCTCGTCGGGAGCCTTGCGCCACGACTTGGGGCGCTTCGCGAACAGGCCTTCCTCGACGGCGTCGGCCCCGGTGCCGTCCCGGACGCCGGTCAGCGCGGTGAGGACCAGGTGCTCGCGGCGGCGATTGGCGCTGTGCACCGCGCGCTTGTTCCGACGGATGTTCCGGCGCGAGCTCTTGTCGTTCTCGCCGTAACCGTTGCGTCGGTCCTTGAGGTAGCTCAGGCGCTTGCGGTCCTGCGGATTCCGGCCGGTCATGACGTCGCTCGCCTTTCGGTGGGATGCGCGGCTGTCACGGTACGCGGCCGGCACTCGCGCGGCGACGCGATTTCCGGCCGCCCGAGTGCGTGCGAGGCCCGACCGGGGTGGTCGGGCCCCGCGCGACGGGTGCCCGGCCGGCGGTGGGCCGAAGGCCCGGGTGCGGCGCCGGTTACGGGTGCAGCGCGGCGACGATCGTGTCGGCGAAGCGCTCGGCGGCGCCCTCGGAGTGGGCGAGGAACAGCGACGGTTCGGTCAGCTCCAGTTCCAGCAGGGTGGGCGTGCCGTCGGCGTCGGGAATCAGGTCGACGCGCGCGTACAGCAGTGGGCCGACCGGGATCTCGGTCAGCACCCGGGCCGCGACCGCGAGTTCGGCGGCGGATGGTTCGCGGGCGTCGATCCGCTCGGACTTGTACAGGCCGTCGACCTCTTCGGCGGTGCCGTCGAGCATCGGGCCCTTGCGGACGGCGTGGCTGAAGACGCCGTCGAAGTAGACGAGCGCGGACTCGCCGACCGTGTCGACGGCCGCCAGGTACGGCTGCACCATCACGGTCCGGCCGGCCGCGAGCAGGCTGGTGGCGTGCCCGGCGGCGAGCGCGCGTTCCTCGGGGACGGCCAGGTCGTAGCGCTCGGTGTCCATGGATCCGGCGCCGACCGCGGGCTTGACCACGTGCACGCCGGACGTGGGCAGCGTGACGGTGGAGTCGGGCTCGAGCCACATCGTCTCGACGACGGGCAGGGCCGCCTTGGTCAGGTCGCGCAGGTAGGTCTTGTCGGTGTTCCAGGCCACCACGACCGCCGGGTTGGCCAGGCGCGGCACGCCCGCGGCCCACTCGACGAACTCCTTGCGGTGCGCCGGGTAGTCCCAGACCGAGCGCAGGATCACCAGGTCGTACGCGGCCCAGTCCACCGTCGGGTCGTTCCACACGGCGGCCTCGGCGCGGATACCGCGAGCGGCCAGCGGTTCGACGAGCAGGCGATCGTCCGGGTCGAGGTCGGGCAGCTCGGCGCAGGTGACGAGGGCGACGCGAGGTTCGATCATGCGGTCAGATTATCCGGACACACGGATGGATGATCACACAAGTCCGGCCGTGTCTCGTGTGATGGGCCGACCGGATGGTCGGTGCGGACCCGTCGCCTCGCGCGGCCGGGTTCGGAGCCGACCGGCCGGAGGATGTGGGGTGTGGCCCGGTGGCGCGTTTCGGCCCGGTCCCGGGGGTGAGAACCATGAGAGGGAACGAAGCTTGGGGGCACCGTGGGCAGCACGTTGGACAACGCGCCCTTCGGGCCGGCCGAGATCGTTGCCGTGCGGCACGGCGAGAGCACCGCCAACGCGGCCATGGCCACCGCCGCTGCCGCCGCCGGCGCGGGCGACGCCCCCGGCGGGTCCTTCCGGGCCGGTCGGGGATCGGAAGAGGACGCGGAGTTCGGCGAATTCGCCGCGGCGATGACCGGTCGCGACGCCGACATCTCGCTCACCGCGCGTGGCGAGGATCAGGCCGCCGCGGTCGGGCGTCGGCTCGCGCTCAAGGGCGAGACGCCGGACGTGGTGCTGGTCTCGCCGTACCGCCGGGCCCGCTCGACGATGCGCATCATCGCCCGCGAGGCCGCCCGGGTGGGCCTGTTGCTACCCCCGCCGCGCCGCGACGAACGGCTGCGCGACCGCGAGATGGGCGTGCTGGAACTGCGGACGGCCGCCGCGATCGAGAAGCTCTACCCGGACGAGGCCGAGCGTCGGCGCCGCGTCGGCGACCTGTACTACCGCCCGCCCGGCGGCGAATCGCTCGCCGACGTGGCGCTGCGGCTGCGCACGCTGCTGGCCGACCTGCGGCACGAGGCGCCGGGCGCGCACGTCCTGATCGTCGGCCACGACGCGACCGTGCTGATGCTGCGTTACATCCTGGAGGGCCTCACCGAGACCGACGTCGATCGCCTGGTGCGGACCGATCCCGTGGGCAACGCCTCGATCTCGCGCTGGCGCGTCCGCGACGGGCGTCCGCGCGCGATCCGCTACAACGACACGCGGCATCTGCGCGGTATCGACGTGCATTGAGCGCGGGCGGCGGCGCGGAGCGGGTTCGGGCAACCGGACGGCCGAAATGCGCCCGCACGGCGCGATCTTGATCGATTGCATCGGGGTGAGCGGCGTGCTGGTCGTCGGCGCCGCCACCGTCCCGTCGCGTGCGTCGTGATCGGCGTGGCGTCGTTCACGATCGCGTCGGCCGGTTGCGGGCTCGCCGCGGACGCGCCGCAATCGGTCGGCTGCCGGGTCGCACAGGGTGCGGCGGCGGCCCTGATGGCTCCTCGGGTACTGGTGCTGATCGGCTCGTCGTGCCCCCAGGGTTCCGACGGGCCGCCGGGTTCAGTTCGAGTGGCGCGGCCGGGCCCACGGGAGCCGCTTGCGGAAGCGCTCCATCGGCGGCACGGGATCGATGCACAGGTCGAGGAGAGGCGTGTCCGGCGCGAGACGGGCGAAGGCGGCGGCCAGGCCCGCCCGATCCTCGGGGCCGGCCCCCTGCCACGAGGTCATGACATGGATGGTGGGAACGCCGGGGACGAGACGCCATCGGCGCATCCATGCGGGGAAGACGTCGCTCTTGCCCCCGCGTGTGACGGCGGCGCCGATCGTGACCAGGCGACTCGACGCCGAGGGGTTCCACAGGACCACGTACTCGACGTTGCGCCACGGGATTCGTCGGGGCGTTCCGTGTCGGTGAAGCGGCGGCCGGGCGAACGTGATGCCCTGGATATCGGCCCGAAAAACCGCGGTGTTGCGTGTCGCGAAATTCGCGGCGGCGGCGAGCAGTGGGAGGCCGCCGAAGAAGACCCAGCAGAAGATCGCCAAGGGGAGAGGGGTCCCGGGCAGAAAGGCTGCCGCGCAGAATCCGGCAGCGCACGCAAGGGGGATCACCGACCCCTTGATCCACCGGTGGTGCGATTCGAAGGCTCGACGTCCGGTCACGACCCCGATCCTGCCGGCAGGCAGGGCCGACCGACACGGTGGACGGCTTGCCGGTCGCGACGGGTTGGGGGCGGCGGCCGGCGGTCGGGCACGGGGGAGTGGGCCCGACCGCCGGCGCCTTGATACCCACGGGGTGGGGGGTGCGCCGTCGCGCATCCGGGGGTGTCAGGTCCCCTCCCGTCCCGTTCGGTGCCCTTTGGTTTCCCGTCTCCGGGGCCGGAAAACCGTCTCGGATCGAAGAGGTCGAACCCGGCCGTAGCAGGCTGCCAACCGATCGCGGACACGACCGTTCGGAGGCGATAGCGCCATTACCGATCAGAAACATGACGCATCGTCAGTAACCGGAAGAGGAACCCCCGCGCCCCTTTTCGGCCCTGATCAGCCGCTTGATCACCGATCCGGCGCGCCCGTCGGAACCGACCCGATCGGGCGCAGTCACCGCTACGGCGACCCGCGGCCGAGCCGGTCCCGCGGGCGCCCGGCGTCACCCGCTCCGCCCGGCGTCACTCGTCGGCCGGCGTCATCCGTTCGACAACCGCTCCAGGGCTCCGATCAAGTCCGGATAGCGTCGGGTTCGGGCGCCGCCGTCGACTCCGTACACGCTGCCCGAGACGAAGGACGCCTCATCGGAGGCGAGGAACAGCACCACGGCGGCCACCTCTTCGGGTTCCGCGAAACGGCCCAGTGGGGCGTTCTCGACGTACTCCTCGACCACGCCCGGGACATGCCACATGCCGGCGGTGGCCCGGGTGCGGATCAGGCCCGGGGCCACGGCGTTGACGCGGATGCCGGCCGGTCCCAGTTCGAGGGCGGCGACCTCGGTCAACGCGACCACGCCGGCCTTGGCCGCGCAGTACGCGCCCATGCCCCGACCGGGCTGGACGGCGTTGAGCGAGGCCAAGGTGATGATCGAGCCGGCCCCGCCGTCCCGGGCGCGCATCGCGCGGCCCGCGTGCTTGACGGTCAGGAACGCGCCGTTCAGGCACAGGTCGACGATGCGGCGCCAGGCCGCGTAGTCGTGGTCGGCCAATTCCGCCGCCGTCCCGCCGCCCGCGTTGGCCACCGCGATGTCCAGGCCGCCGAAGCCGTCCATGGCGACCTGTACCAGCGCGGCCACGTCGTCCTCGACGGTCACGTCGCACAGCCGGGTGGCGCACCGCTCCGGGCCCAACTCCTCGGCCAGCGCCGCGAGTCCGGTCGCGTCGATGTCGCCCGCGACCACGTACGCGCCCTCGGCCGCGAAGCGTCGTGCGACGGCCAGGCCGATGCCCGCCGCCGCCCCGGTCACCAGTGCGACCTTGTCGGCGACGCGCCCCACCCCGATACCCCGATCCGCCGCGCTTTCCTCGATCCGCTCGCTCACGCCGTGCTCCCCTTCGTGTTCTCGTAGTCCTTCAACGCACCGCCGACCGCCTGCGCGGTCCGGTCGCGCCAGGTCTCGGAGAGGCCCACCTGCCAGTCCTGGGACGCGAGCGGGGCGTACGCGGCGCCGGTGAAGTACGGGATCACCTCGCGCGCGATCAACTCGTAGGAGCGCTTCGTCGCCTCGGGGTCCGCGAAGTCGGCGCCCATGAACAGGTAGGTGCCGAAGCCACCGGACTTCTGCCACAACCGCTCGATCTGACGGATCGCCATCTCGGGCGTGCCGCAGATGAACGACCCGGTGGCGTTGCCGTGTTCGATCCGCTCGGCGAGGGGCGTCGCGGTGTCCAGCGGGATCGGCAGCACCTTGGCCTGGTAGTTCTGGATGCCTTCGAGGCCGTAGGCGACCTCGCGGCGCGCCTGCTCCTCGGTCTCGGCGATGTGCATCATGCCCATCAGTCGCCACTTGGACCGATCCATGCTCTGTCCGTACCGCTGCGCGACCTCGTTCGCGATGCCCCAGTGGGTGCCGAGCGCGTCGAAGCCGCCCTCCTGGCTCGCGGCGATCGAGAGCATGCCCGCGCCGAACCGTCCGGCCGTGCGCGGGCCGGCGGGCGAGAACGTGGCGGCGACCGCCAGCTCGAACGACGGGTGTGTGTACGGCCGCAGTTGCAACCGGGCGTCGCGCAGCGTGAACCAGTCGCTCTCCCGGGTCACCGGCTCGCGACCGGCCAGCAGGGCGACGATCGCCTCCAGCGACTCTTCCATCATGGCCCGCTGGCGCGCCGTGTCGATGCCCAACATGTGGGCGTCGGAGGCGAGTTGGCCGGGGCCGACGCCGAGCATGACCCGGCCTCGGGTGAGGTGGTCGAGCAGCACCATGCGATCCGCGACGTGCAACGGGTGGTGGTACGGCAGTGAGACGACACCCGTGCCGAACCGGATGTGCCGGGTCCGCGCGGCGGCACTCGCGATGAACAGTTCGGGCGAGGCGACGATCTCCCAGCCGCCCGAGTGATGCTCGCCGATCCACGCCTCCGCGTAGCCGAGTCGGTCCAGGTGCTCGATCAGGGCCAGGTCCTGTTCCAGCATCAGGGTCGGGTTGCGCCCGGCTTGATGGAAGGGGGCCAGGAACACCCCGAACTCGAGCGGACTGCGTTCGCCCCGGGCGACCTGCCCGGCGATCTGCTGCGGTTCCGTGTGCGCCACCGCGACTCCTTGGATAACCCCGAAACTGATGAGCCGTCACCGTTCCAGCTCGCGATGCGCGAAGCAAGAGACGCACTATGCGAAAGGATTCCCGCCGCGTTCCCGGTCGACGGGGACTCGTCGCAACCGTCGGGTGATGGCGCGTGCGCCTTCGGTGATCGTCGCGTGCCGTCTCGGCGGACCCGGGAGGGCCCGGGAGGGCCCGGGAGGGTGAAATGCGTTGGCTCGGGTGGGGTCGAGCGGGTAGGAAGGGGTGTCATCCTCGGAGTGACCGTGGGACCCACCACCGAACGCAGCCTCGGACCCACCACCGACGAACGCAGGACGAAGGACGCGCGCACGCCATGGGCTACATCGATGTCAACACCGTCGGCTTCACCCTTCCCGACGGGCGTGTCCTGCTGGACGAGGTCTCCTTCCGGGTCGGCGACGGCACCACCGTCGCGTTGATCGGCGCGAACGGCGCCGGCAAGACCACACTGCTGCGGATCATCACGGGCGAGCTGAAACCGGATACCGGCGCGGTCGCCCGTACCGGCGGGCTCGGCATCATGCCGCAGTTCGTCGGCCGGATCCGGGACGCGTCCACCGTGCGTGACCTGCTCGTCTCGCTCGCCCCGCCGCGGATCCGGGACGCGATGCGCGCGGTCGACGAGGCCGAGCTGGCGCTGATGGAGAACGACGACGAGAAGCACCAGATGCGCTACGCCACCGCGCTGGCCGAGTTCGGCGACGCGGGCGGCTACGACATCGAGCCCGCGTGGGACCAGTGTTGTCAGGCGGCGCTGGGCACCACCTACGACGGCGCCAAGTGGCGCGAGGTGCGAACGCTCTCCGGCGGCGAGCAGAAGCGGCTCGCGCTGGAGGCCCTGTTGCGTGGTCCGGACGAGGTGCTGATCCTCGACGAGCCGGACAACTACCTCGACGTCCCCGGCAAGCGCTGGCTCGAACAGTCCCTGCGCGAGACCCAGAAGTCGGTCCTGTTGGTCTCGCACGACCGCGAACTGCTCGCTCGGGCCGCCGACCGGATCGTCACGATCGAACTCGGCGCGGCGGGCAACACCGTGTGGATCCACGGTGGTTCGTTCTCCACCTACCACGAGGCACGGCGCGCCCGCTTCGAGCGGTTCGAGGAGTTGGGCCGCCGCTGGGACGAGGAACACGCCAAGCTCAAGGCGTTGGTCCTGATGTACAAGAACAAGGCGGCCTACAACGACGGCCTCGCCTCCCGGTTGCAGGCCGCCCGGACCCGGCTGCGCAAGTTCGAGGAGGCCGGCCCGCCGCAGAACATCCCGCGCGAACAGGACGTCAAGATGCGGCTGCGCGGCTCCCGCACCGGCAAACGCGCGGTGATCGCCGAGGGGCTCGAACTCACCGGCCTGATGCAGCCGTTCGACACCGAGGTCTGGTACGGCGACCGGGTCGCGGTGCTCGGCTCGAACGGCTCGGGCAAGTCGCATTTCCTGCGCCTGCTCGCGGCCGGCGGCACCGATCCCGAGGCCGAGCACGAGCCGGTCGGCGACACGGTGATCGCGCCGGTGGCGCACACCGGCCGGGCTCGGCTGGGCGCGCGGGTACGGCCCGGGTGGTTCGCGCAGACGCACGACCACCCCGAGTTCGCGGGCAAGACCCTGGTCGACATCCTGGGCCGGGGCGACGAGCACCGCAGCGGGTTGGGCCGCGAGGGGGCCGCGAAGGTTCTGGACCGATACGAGTTGGCCTACGGCGCCGAGCAGCCCTTCGACACCCTCTCGGGCGGCCAACAGGCCCGGTTCCAGGTGTTGTTGCTCGAACTCTCCGGCGCCAATCTGCTGCTGCTCGACGAGCCGACGGACAACCTCGACCTGGTCTCGGCCGAGGCGCTCCAGGACGCCCTGGAGGCATTCGACGGCACCGTGCTGGCGGTCACCCACGACCGCTGGTTCGCGGCGTCCTTCGACCGCTTCATGGTCTTCGGCCAGGACGGCCGGGTCCGCGAGACGGACGGCCCGGTATGGGACGAGGGCCGCGTCGAGCGCGTTCGCGGCTGAGCGGGCCCACCCGGGTGGGCCCGAAGTCCTCGGGTCACCCGGCGTCCAATCGGCCGCGCGGTGCCGGTCTTCGGGCGGTCGCACGCGAGTACTCGTAACCGGAATGACGCCGACGGGTGCTCTGCCCTACGGTTCGGCGGATGCATCCCCACTTCGACGCGGCGAACGAATCGAACGAGCCGACCGAATCGTCCGGCCCGAACGACGTGATCGTGCGGTGCAACGACGATCCGAACACCGGGATTCGCCTTCGGGGCGCGGTCAGTCCGGACGACGAGGTCGTCGCGCACTACACCGCGTCGCGGCTCGTGCACTACACGGTCGAGATCCACGCGCCCGGGATGGCCGCCCGGTTGGACCGCGTGGTCGGCTGGACCGGCGAGGCAACCGAGATAGACGGCTTCCTGACCGACCTCGCCCGCGACTTCGGTGGTTGGGACGGTGAGCGCCGCTGGCACACCGACGATCGCGATCTCACCGTCACGGCGGTCTTCCGGTCCGGCGGGCGGATCGCGCTGACCTGGGAGTTGCGACCGCGGCGCATAGGCGCGTGCGGGTGGGCGGCGTCCGTGACCACCGTGCTGGAGGCGGGGGAGCAGTTGGCGGCGCTGGCGGCGGACGTCCGGCACTTCCTGTCCGCCGCCGACGGCTGACGGGCGCGATCCGCACGCGGGCGACCCGGCTCGGCCGGCGGCGTATCGAGGGGGAGAGCCGGTCGGGCGAGCAACGGGACGCGTGGGCCCAGGCGTTGGACGGGTGGGTCGATCCGCGGCTGTGGGCGGGCGGGACCGGACCGGCGCCGCGGACGGGGGCGGCGACACTCAGCCGTGGGCGGCGAACCCCGCGACCACGGCGGCGCGATCCGCGCCCGACGCGAGGAGCAGGCGCAGCAACACCCGAGCCTTGTACGGGTCGAGCAGGCCCGCGTTGATCAGGCCGCGGCGTTGCAGGTCGGTCTCCGAGCCGATCGCACCGTACGTGTGCCGCAACACGGAACCGGCGCCGGTGCGCGAGGTCAGCACGACGGGAATGCGTTCGGCCAGCGCGCCGAGTACGGGCGCGAGCGAGGCCGGGACGTGGCCGACACCGAACGCGGCGACCACCAGGCCGCGTTGGTCGGCCGGGAGGTCGACGAGCAGCGCGCCGTCGTCGTCGAGGGTGACCGTGTACAGCGCCACTTTGGCCGCGGTGAGCGCGGCGGGTTCCGGGATCGGCAGCGGCTCGTGCCGCGGCGGCGTGCTGAGGATCCGTACGGTGCCCTCGATCACGTGTCCCAGCGGTCCGGTGTCGGGCGAGCGGAACGTGGCGGTACTCGTACTGTGCGTCTTGCGGACCCGGCGCGCGGCGTGGATCTCGTCGCCGAGGACCACCAACGCGCCCAGGCCGCGGGCCGATGCGGCGACCGCCACCCGGGCCGAGGCGAGCAGGTTCGCGGGGCCGTCGGGGCCGGCCAGCGTCGGATTGCGCATCGCGCCGGTGAGGACGAACGGCTCCGGGTGCGGCCAGACCAGGTCGACGAGGTAGGCGGTCTCCTCGAGCGTGTCCGTGCCCTGGGTGACCACGACGCCGAGCGCGCCCTCGGCGACGGCGCGCGACGCGGCGGCGACCACGTCGAGAACCTGCGTGAACGTCAGATTCCCACTGGGCACGGCCTGTACGTCCCGCACGTCGAGCGGCACACCCAGGTCCGCCAGGGCAGGCACGGCGGCGGTCAGTTGCGCGCCGTCGAGACGGGCCACGACGGTGCCGGCGCCCGAGCCGACGGCCCCGGCCATCGCGATCGTGCCGCCGAGGGTGAACAACGCGACGCTCATCGGCCGAGTCTCCCCATTCATGGATTCG
This sequence comes from Embleya sp. NPDC025285, assembly GCF_055558835.1. Lineage (NCBI taxonomy): Bacteria > Bacillati > Actinomycetota > Actinomycetes > Kitasatosporales > Streptomycetaceae > Embleya > Embleya sp. NPDC025285. The sequence continues at coordinate 20,006 of NZ_JBVHLU010000115.1, read as the reverse complement.
GTGGGTCGTTGATGCGGTGGATCGTGGCTTCGGTGGGTCATCGCGTTCGGTGGTGCGGCGAACGCCGCCAAGGTAGCGGTCCGCCATCGAGCGCGTGATCGCCGGGCGACACGTTTCGTCGGGTGCCACGTGTGGCGGGGCCGGCGGACCCGAACGTGCAGCGACCCCGAGGGACAAGGTCCACTCGGGGTCGCCTGGGGTGTTTCGGTGTCGCCTCTTCGCACTGTCGCGGTTCGTGCGGCCGGTGGTTACATCGCCCGGCCGGTTCGGACCGCCTGTCGGGGGTCACCGCCGTCCTCACCGGGCGAGGAGCTGCAGGTTCCGACGCATGCGTACCGACTCGGTCGCGGCGGCGCTCTGCACCACCTCGTGCTCCAGCCGCCGCTCGGCGCGACGGGCCTTGGCCGCGGCGCGGCGGGTGCGCAGGGCTGCCATGACCATGCGGTCGTTGGCGGCACCGGCGAGAAGCTCCTGCTGACGGCTCTTGTACAGCTCGTACTCGATCACTGTGTCCACCTTCTGTTACTTCGACCCGGTCTCCCCGGCTCGTGGTAACAGCTTCGCGCCCCAGTGGGGGTCCGGGCATGAGGCGGATGCCGCATCTATTCGGGCACCCGGACCCGATCCCATACCTAAGCCGCGGCCGGCGGACCTAAGGCGAGGTAAGGCGGTCTAAGGTAGGCCAAGACGACCTGTGGCACACCCTAAGGTGCCCTGTTCGTGGGGCCCATGGGAAGCGTGTGGCGAAGCTTTTCGCGGCCGGCGGCGCCGAGCCGATCGTAGAACCCGATCGCGCCTTCGATCCAGACCCGCGTGTGCCATCGCACCTCATCGGGCGACGGGGACGGGCCGGCACGTCGTGCGCCGGCGTCGACCCGACCGGTGTGATCGCCGATCGGCCCGCAAGGATGGCCCCATGGCGTCAACCGTGCTCGAATCGCTGACCGTGCCCTGGATCCCCACCACGCACCGGATGGATATCCTGCGCTGTGCCGACCTGCCCGAGGGTTACACCGTGACCACCGCGTTCGTCTTCGCGCTGGACGGCCTCGGGCGCACGCTGCTGACCCGGGTGGCCCGGCCGGGCCGGGGCTGGGAGGTGCCCGGCGGGCACCTGGATCCGGGGGAGACCCCGGAGCGCGCGGCGGCGCGCGAACTCGCGGAGGAGGCGGGGCTGCGGCTGAACGCCGACCGGCTCACCCTGCTCGGCGGCCAGCGGATCACCCTCCTGGCCACGCCGCCGGCCGAATACCGCTATCCGACTCGGGCGTTCCAGGCCTTCTACACCGTGCGCCTGCCGGATCCGGGCGCGCCGACCCACCCGGACCCCGACTCCGAGTGCGACGCGGCCGAGTGGGTCGACCCGGCCGAGGTGGCCGTCCGCTGCGCGGGCGCGGCCTGGCTGCCGCTGCACGCCACGCTGTACGGGTGAGACCCCCGCGCCGCGGCGCACACCCTCGACGCCGAGCGCATCGACGCCGAGCACGCGAGACCTCCGCGCCGCGGCGCGCACCCGCCCGACCGCTGCGATCACCGCGGCCCATCGGCCCCATGGATCCCATCGGCCCCCGGTGCCCCAACCCCCGACCCCCGGCCTCGCGCCACCCCGAAACGGGCTAATCTGCACCGATGATCACCGTCTCCACCGCCAACGTGAACGGCCTGCGCGCGGCCGCCGGCAAGGGCTTCACCGCATGGCTCAACGCGACCGAGGCCGACGTCGTGTGCCTCCAGGAGGTTCGGGCCACTCCCGAGCAGCTCAGCGACGAGGTGCGCGACCCCAAGGGGTGGCACGCCTACTACGCGCCGGCGGTGGCCAAGGGGCGGGCCGGGGTGGCCGTGTACAGCAGGGTCGAGCCGTCGGCGGTGCGGATCGGGTTCGGGTCGGCCGAGTTCGACACGGCCGGGCGGTGGATCGAGATCGACCTGCCCAAGGTGACCGTGGCCAGTCTGTACCTGCCCACCGGCGAGGCGGAGACGCCCAAGCAGGACGAGAAGAACCGGTTCATGGCCGACCTGGTCGCGCACCTCAAGGTGATGCGCGCGACGGCGGCGATCGGCGGACGCGAGTCGCTGGTGTGCGGGGACTGGAACATCGCGCACACCGAGCACGACATCAAGAACTGGAAGGGCAACATCAAGAAGTCCGGCTTCCTGCCGGAGGAGCGGGCCTGGCTCACCGAACTGTTCGGCGCGGCCGACTGGCACGACGTGGTGCGCCGGATCCACCCCGAAGGCCCCGGGCCGTACTCGTGGTGGTCCTACCGGGGCAAGGCGTTCGACACCGACGCGGGGTGGCGGATCGACTACCACGTGGCGACCCCGGCCCTGGCGAACGCGGCCACCACCGCCGTCGTCGAGCGCGCGGACACGTACGCCGAGCGCTGGTCGGACCACGCGCCGGTGACCGTCGCCTACGACATCTGAGCCGAAGCACAAGCCGGAACGGCGGTAGGGATCGAAGCGGAGGCCGGGGCCGAGAGCGAGGCCCCGGCCTGCTGCGCCCGCCGCCGCTTCGTCCGGCAGTGCTCGCAGCACCACGGAGCCTCCGGCCGGCTCATCAGGTCGGCCATGCGCTCGCGCGTCAGGTCGTCGACCGGGGTGTACACCATCATCCGGGTCTCCGGCACGGTCGGCAGCAGTCGGGTGGCCGCGAAGTCCATCCGGCCCACCGCGCTGTGCAGGATCCGCTTCACGTGCCGATTGCCCGAGCCGACCTCGCGGCGCGCCCACAGTCGGGCGAACTTCGGGCTCGAACCCGCCAGTCGACGTACGAACGCCTCCCACTCCGGCTCGCCCACGTGCCGCGCGAACGCGGCCTGGAGCTCGGCGACCATCCGCAACTCCTCGAAGTCCTGATCGAGGAACGGATTGCAGCCGTCCGGAGAGGTGAACATGGCCCAGATCACGTTGCGTTCCTCGATCGGCTCCTCGGTCATGCTGGGAAACAGCTTGGCGTACGCCTCGTTCCAGGCCAGCACGTCGTAGCGGGAGTTGTAGACCGCGGCCGGATTGGGGACCAGGCCGTCCAGGATCTCCTGCATCTCCGCCGGCAGTCCCGCCCCGGGCTGCGTCTCGATCTCCCAGGGCACCTGCGCGAGTCGGTACAGGTGGGTGCGCTCGGCCGGGTCGAGCCCCAGCGTGCGGGCGACCGCGTCCAGCACCTGGACACTCGCGTTGATCGGACGGCCCTGCTCCAGCCACGTGTACCAGGTCACCCCCACGCCGGCGAGCAGCGCGACCTCCTCGCGGCGCAGCCCCGGTGTGCGCCGGCGCAGACCGGGCGGCAGGCCGACGTCCGCCGGGGTTCGGCGTTCGCGCCGGCTGCGCAGGAACGCGCCCAGTTCGGTACGTCGGCTCGCGGTGTTGGTGCTCATGCGGCCATCCTCGCCGCTGTCTCGATCCGGTGCCAGGTGCTCCGGGTACCAGGATCGACAGGCTCTCGGCAACAGGATCGTGCCGCCCGCACGCTCCTGGCATGACCACCACAACCGCGGCGCCGGACACGGCGCGACGCGCCCATCCGCTGCTGCTGACGGCGCTGCTCACCGCACAGTTCATGGCACTGCTGGACACCTCGGTCGTCAACGTCGCCGGTCCCACGATCCGAACCGACCTGGACACCAGCGGTGCGGGCCTGCAATCGATCGTCTCCGGTTACACCGTCGTCTACGCGATGCTGATCATCACCGGTTCGCGGCTCGGTGGCCGGCTCGGCTTCCGCCGGGTGTTCGGCGCCGGCCTGGTCGTCTTCACCCTCGCGTCGCTGCTGTGCGGCCTGGCCCGGGACGACACCTCGCTGATCGTGGCCCGCGCGATCCAGGGCGGCGGCGCGGCGCTGATGGTGCCTCAGGTGCTCAACCTGATCCAGGCCACCTACGTCGGCGCCGACCGGGCCCGGGCGATGGGTCGGTACGCGGCGACCATCGCCGGCGGCCTGGTGGCCGGACAGGTGGTGGGCGGACTCCTGGTCAGCGCCGATCTGTTCGGGCTGTCGTGGCGGCCGGTGTTCCTGATCAACATCCCGGTCGGGATCGTGCTGTACGTGCTCGCGAGGCGGGTGCTGCCGCCCGGTGGCATCCCCTCGGCGCGCGGCCTGGACATCCCGGGCCTGACCCTGCTCGCCCCCGCGCTGCTCGCGCTGGTCGTCCCGTTGGTGATGGGGCACGAGTTGGACTGGCCGACCTGGGGTTGGCTGAGCCTGGGTGGCTGCGTGGTGCTGTTCGCACTGTTCGCGCTCGTCGAACGGCGGGTGTCCGCACCGCTGATACCGGCCGCGCTGCTGCGGGTGCCGGGCGTGGTGGCGGGCGCGGTCACGCTGTTGCTGGCGATGACCGCGTTCGGCGGGCTGATGTTCTCCACCGCGCTGTACGTGCAGAACGGCCTGGGCTACAGCGCGCTGGAGGCGGGGCTGACCTTCATCCCGTCCTCGGTCGTCTTCGCGACGGTGTCGCTGCGCTGGCAGCGGCTGCCCGCGGCATGGCATCCGCGGCTGCCGATGATCGGGATGCCGATCGGCGCGCTCGGATTCACGGCCACCGCCTGGGCGTTCGGCGACGGACAGTCGTTGCCGGTGCTGCTCGCCACGATGATCCTGGGCAGTTTCGGGCTGGGTGTCGCGTACAGCCCGGTGATGATGCTCGCGCTGCGCCGGGTCCCGTTGCCGCTGGCCTCGGACGCGTCCGGGCTGATGGTGACGATGATCCAGCTCGGTCAGGTGCTCGGGGTGGCCGCGTTCGGCACGCTCTACCTGTCGGTGGGCGGCGACTTCCACCACGCGGGCGAGGTGACCTCGCTGACGATCGCCGCGACGGCGCTGGCGACCGCCGTGCCGGCGGCCCGGTTGCGCAGGTAGCGCGCGCTCACGCGGTGCGTGCGGCGTCGGCCGCGTCCTGGGCGGCCAGGACGCGGTCGCCGTGTTCGATGGACCACGCGCCGATGGCCTGGAACGCGACCAGGAGGGACTCGCCCAGGTCGGTCAGCGCGTACTCGACGCGCGGTGGCGCCTCGGCATAGGCGTGACGGGACACCAGACCGTGGTACTCGAGTCGGCGCAGCGTCTCGTTGAGAACCTTCGCGCTGATCCCGCCGATCCGCGCGGCCATGGCGCCCGGTCGCATGGGGCCGGCGGCCAGCGCGTAGACGACCACGCTGTTCCAGCGGTTGGTGAGCAGGTCGAAGCCGATGCGAGCGCGGCAGTCGGCGACGTACTCGCCCTTGTGTTCGGTCATGGCTTCATTCTCGCCCCGGTGAGACTTACCGAATGGTGCCTGTCGGCTTGCCTAGCTTCGAGGAGTCGGAGACGACCTTTCGAGCGAGCGGGGTAGTGGCTGTGCGAATCGGAATTCTGGGTGCGGGCAACATGGCGGTCGCGTTGGGCGGCAAGTGGGCGCGGGCCGGACACGACGTGCTGATCGGTGCGCGGTCGGCGGAACGGGCCGAGGTGTCGGCGAAGTCGATCGGGGCCCGGGCGGGTACGTTCGCCGAGGCCGCCGGGCACGGCGAGGCGGTGTTGTCGGCGGTCGGGCACGCGGCGACCGGCGAGGTGATCCCGCCGTTGGCGGAGTTGCTGGCCGGCAAGGCGCTGCTCGACTGCTCGAACCCGATGGTGCCGGGCCCGAGCGGGCTGGTCCTGACCACCGACGGCGGCCCGTCGGCGGCGCGCACGCTCGCGGACGCGGCGCCGGGGGCGCACGTGGTCAAGGCGTTCCACCTGGGCGCGGCCGGGGTGTGGGCGGGCGAGCACGCGAACGGGCTCGGGGTACCGCTGTGCGGCGACGACGCGGACGCGCTCGCCGTGGCGCACACCCTGGTCGCGGATGTGGGCTCGGTACCACTGGCGGTCGGCGGGCTGGAGCGGGCGGGCTATCTGGAGGCGACCGCGGCGATCGTGATCGGGATGTGGTTCGCCGATCAGGACCCGCGGACGATGTTGCCGGCGGCGGAGCACGCGCACGGGTAGCGGGCGGCCGGCGCGGCGAGGGGCCGCGGTCGCGAACGGCCGGACGGCGGGCGGGTGGTCCGTCCGGCCGGTCGACGCGGGTTCCTACCGGTCGTCTTCGCGCCGGTGCTCGTCGAGGTAGGCGATCAGGACCGGGACATGGCTGTGCTCCGGGTCGCGGACGGCGGTGAGCAGTGTGAGTCGGCCGTCGCCCACCCGGGTGAGCAGGGCGGCGCGGGCCGCGTGTGCCGGCGCGGATTCGAGCTCGTCGCGGTAGCGGGCGCGGAACACGTCCTCCGCCAGACCGCCGGCGTGCCGGGCCCGGCGCAGCTCGGTGGACGGGGTCAACTCCTTGGGCCAGTCGTCCAGCCGCGCGTCCGCCTTGGCGAGGCCGCGCGGCCACAACCGGTCGACCAGGACGCGCAGGCCGTCGTCGGGTTCGGCGGGTTCGTACACCCGGCGGACGCTGATGGTGGGTCCGTCGGCGGTACCGCGCCGGCTCATCGTGCCTCCCGTGGGGATCGGTGCCGGCGTGTACCCGGCTCGGGTCGATCTCACCGGGCGCGTCGATCGACGTGATCGCAGGGGCCGTTCACCGCCGGCGATCGTGGGTGTCGCCCGCGCCGGTCGCGGCACACGCGTGCCGCTTGCGCCCATCTCCGGGCCGGGCGTCAGTACGCGATGCCCACCGGCCGGCGGTAGGTGGCCGGGTCGTCCAGGACCGCGAGCATGCCGTGGGCGAGGTCGGCCCGGGCGATGGTGCCGCCGCGTGGGACGCTGCCGCCGATGTGGGTGCGGTAGGTGCCGGTGCCGGACCCGTTGGTCAGCCTCGGCGGTCGCATCGAGGTCCAGTCGCTGTCGCTGCGGGCCAACTCGCCCTCCATGGCGTCCAGGTCCGCGTACACGTCCTTGAGGATCGCGCGCAGGATCGGGATCAGCGCGCCGCGTACGAACACCGAGTCCTCGGTCGGCGTCGGGCCCACCGGGGCGGCGCTGATGGTCACCAGGCGCCGTACGCCGGTGTCGGCCATCGCGCTCAGGATCGCGGCGGTGGCCGCCGCCGCGATGCCGGCGGCCCTGCGGTTGCGTGGCCCTATCCCGGATATCACCGCGTCGCGGCCCTCGATCGCCTCGCGCAGTTCGGCCGGGTCCGTCACGTCCGCCCGTACGACCTCGATGTTCGGGTGTTCGAAGGCGGGCCGGGACGGCGCCCGGACCACGGCGGTGACCTTGTGTCCGGCGGCGACGGCATGGCGCAGGACGTGTTCGCCGGTGCCACCGGTCGCTCCGAGAACGGTGAGCCTCATGTGTTGCCTCCCGAGGTGGGTGAGTGTTCACTCACCTGCACATGGTGAATACTTGCTCACCCCTGCGTCAAGTCCGGGACCGGACCGCGCCGAACCCCACCGGACCGGCCCGAAATCCCCCGGACCGGACTGCCCACGAAGAACGGACGACCGCCGCGATGCCGCACTCGACCCGCCCCGAACCCCAGCGGCGGGAGCCGCAACCGGCGCCGACCCCCGGGCGCCGGCAGCAGGTCGTACCCACCCGGCAGCGGATCCTGGACGCCGCCGAGCACCTGATGCGCACGCTCGGACTCGCGCGCACCACGACCAAGGAGATCGCGCGCGCCGCCGGTTGCTCGGAGGCCGGGCTGTACAAGCACTTCACCGGCAAGGAGGAACTGTTCGTGGCGGTACTCCAGGAGCGGCTGCCGCCCCTGGGCCCGTTGCTCGCGCAACTGGCCGTCGAGTCGGACGGGCCCGACGGACCGGACGAGCCCGGCGGGGTGGAGCGGCGACTGACGGCGATCGCGACCCGGGCCGCGGAGTTCTACGAGCAGAGCATGCCGATCGCCTCGTCGCTGTTCGCCGAACCCGCGCTGCTGCGCCGGCACCGCGAGGCGCTGCGCGGCATCGGCGCCGGTCCGCACGTCCCGCTGCGCCTGCTCGCCGCCTACCTCACGGTCGAGCGCGACCACGGCCGGATCGCCCCGGATGCCGACCCGGAGGCCGCCGCCGCGATGTTGCTCGGCGCGTGTTACCAACGCGCTTTCCTGCGGCACTTCATGGGCATCGAGGACGGCCCGACGGTGGCCGAGTTCGCCGCGAGCGCGGCCGGGACGCTGATGCGAGGCATCGCGCGACCGTGACCGGCGAACGCGTCGAGTCGGCCCGGTGTCGTGGTGCGTGGTGCGTGCCCGGGTGGTGCGTTGCGGGGTGGGTGCCCGGTGATGCGTTGCGGGGCGCGGTGGGCCATACGCGGCTGCGAGCCATGCCGTAGGCACGGTTCGGCTGTCGGCGCGGCCTGCGACACTCCGGGCCCCGAAGGGCTCGGCTGCACCGACGTGTCGGTCGCGGCTCGTATCGTGCGTGCATGGAGCTGACACCACAGATGATCACGATCGACTGCGCCGATCCGCGCAGCCTCGCCGCCTGGTGGGCGAACGCACTGGGAGTGGAGATCGCCGAGGACTTCGGCGAGTTCGTCATCGTCGGCGCCGAGCCCTTGGTCCTGGGCTTCCAGCGGGTGCCCGAGGAGCGGGTCGGCAAGAACAGGGTGCATGTGGACTTCTCGGCCCCGGACCGGGCGGACGCGGTCGAGCGGTTGGTGGGACTGGGCGCGACGGTGGTGGCCGAGCGCGACGCGCCCGGACTGAAGTGGACCACCATGCAGGACCCCGCGGGCAACGAGTTCTGCGTCTCGGGCTGAGCGAACGCACGGCTGCCGACGCCGGAGGGAGGCCCGACCGGGACCCCTGCGGTGTCGGCGCCGCGCTCCGTGCGGCCGGGGCCGGTTCGGGTCAGGTGCGGGTGCGCAGGTAGCGCCCCCTGGCGAGTTCGGTGACCAGGACCGGCTTCTTCCCGTAGGCGGGCACCGTGGTGCGGCGTTCCTCGGTCATGCCCAGCTTGGCCATCACCTTGGCGGACGCGGTGTTGTCCACATGGCAGATGCTGACCAGGCGCGGCACGCGGGCGTACTCGAAGGCGAAGCGCAACACCTCGACGGCGGCCTCGGTGGCGATGCCGTGGCCCCAGTACGGTCGGGCCAGCCGCCACCCGATCTCGACCGCGGGCATCACCTCCGGCAGGAACTCCGGTACGGCCAGGCCCGCCCAGCCCGCGAACGCGCCGACCGGGCCCGGTTCGGCGGTGCGCAGTTCGATCGCGAACAGGCCGAAGCCGCGTGCCTGCCAGGCCTGTTCGTACTGGACCAGGGCGGCGGCGCTCTGCTCGGGGGTGCGCGGCAGGCCGTCGCCCACGTAGCGCATCACCTCGGGGTCGGCGTTCAGCGCGGTGAGCGCGGGCAGGTCGTCGTCGCGCCAGCGGCGGAGCAGGAGTCGGTCGGTCTCGATCATCGGACCATCCTGCCCGAGCGGAACCGGACCGCGAACCGGACGGGTGACCGGCCCGCGAAACAGACGAGGGGCGGACCGCGACCGGATGGCCGATCGGCCCGTCGACCCGACCGCACGAGGGCTCGATCGCGGGCGCCATCCGACCGACGACCCCGCGGGCCACCCACCCCGCCCGCACCCCGGATCGGGGCACAACGCGATGTCCGATTCCCGCCGGACGACGCGCTCGCGATCGCGCACAGTGGGATCCGGAAGCACCTATGACCAGTGCGCAAGGCCGGTCCCCGACCGATGCACACGGCCATCGCGATCTCGACGAAGGAAGCGACCATGACCGTCCACACCACCCTCGACAGCCCACTGGGCGAACTGCTGCTGATCGGCGACGAGCGCCCCGACGGCACGCTCGCGCTGTCCTCGCTGTCCGTGCCCGGGCAGAAGGGCGGCGCCGCCGTGCCCGCCGACTCGCGCCCCGACGCGGCACCGTTCGCCGAGGTGGTGCGCCAACTCGGCGCCTACTTCGCGGGCGACCTGCGCGACTTCGACCTGCCCCTGGCGCCGCGCGGCTCGGCCTTCCAGGAACGCATCTGGACCGCGATCGACGAGATCCCGTACGGCACCACGACCACGTACGGCGCGATCGCCGAACGGGTGGGCACCTCGCGGGCGGGGGTGCGCGCGGTGGGCACCGCGATCGGGGCCAACCCGCTGCTGCTGATCCGGCCCTGCCACCGGGTGATCGGCGCGGACGGCGCGCTGCGCGGGTACGCGGGCGGCCTGGACCGCAAGGAGTACCTGCTCGACCACGAGGGCGCGCTGCCGGCGCGCCTGGGGTGAGCGCCGTGGACACGCTGTTCGCCGGCACGCCCGCGACCACCACGGATTTGGCCGCACGGGTGGACGAGCACGGACACGCGCTGACCCACCGGATCCTGGACCCGGACACGTGCCGCGAGATCGCCGAACTGTACGACCGCCCCGAGCTCTTCCGCGCCACCATCGACATGGCCCGGCATCGCTTCGGCGCCGGGCAGTACCGCTACTTCGCCGCGCCCGTGCCCGAGCCGATCGCCGCGCTGCGCACGTCCTGCTACCCGCACCTGCTGCCGATCGCCCGCGCGTGGGCCGCCCGCCTGGGTAGGCCCGCACCCTGGCCGGACACCCTGGACGAGTGGCTGACGATGTGTCACGCGGCGGGCCAGACCAGGCCGACGCCGATCCTGCTGCGCTACGGACCGGGAGACTGGAACGCGCTGCACCGGGACCTGTACGGCGACCTGGTCTTCCCACTCCAGGTGGTGATCGGCCTGGACGAGCCCGGCATCGACTACACCGGCGGCGAATTCCTGATGGCCGAGCAGCGCTTCCGGGCCCAGTCGCGCGGCACCGCGATCAGCCTGCCCCAGGGGCACGGGCTGGTCTTCACCACCCGGGACCGGCCGATCCGCTCGGCCCGAGGCTGGTCGGCGGCGCCGATGCGGCACGGCGTGAGCACGGTGCACTCCGGGCTGCGCCGCACCCTGGGCCTCGTCTTCCACGACGCGGCGTGACGCGATGTACACGCTGATCGGGCCGGACGGGCGGCCCTACCGCAGTGCGACGCCGGGCACGCTCGGCGGCACCACGGGCGGTCGGCTGTACGGGCGGCTGGACTGCCGCAGCGCGCTGCGGGCGATCGAGCGCGGCGGCTACGTCGCCGGCCGGGTCTTCTTCGCCGACGAGGCGACCGCGATCAAGGCCGGGTTCCGGCCGTGCGCGGTGTGCCTGCCGGCTGCCTACGCCCGTTGGAAGGGCCGCCCGCCGGCGCCGCACACCGAGGCCGAACTGGCCGATCTGCTCCGCAGGTTGGCCGGTCGGCGGACGCTGGCGATCGGGCACGGCCGGGACCGCGCCTCGACCGCCGCCGCGCACGCGCTCGCGGCGGTCTGGCCCGGGGAGGTGGTCGCGGTGGTCTCCTGGCCCGAACAGGCCGCGTCCTGGCTGCGCCCGGCACAGCGGTTGACCGCGCACGCACCGGACGCGTGGGTGGTGGCGGGCTCGGCACCGGGGTGGGCCGGCATGCGCGAGCGACTGCTGCGCAGCACCGACTGGGACCCGGAACGCACCTACGCCTTCGCGTCGTTGGCGGATGCGATCACGGACCCGGACCGGGACGAGGGTGTCTGGTGGGCGGCGGCCCGACCGGGGTGACCGACGACCCGGCGGGCCCGCCGCGCAGGCCCGCGGGCACCGGCTACCGCGCGGCGTAGCGGATTTGCTCGAACGGCCAGTGTTTCGCCAACCACGCGGAGACCTCGCGGTACAGCGGCGCGTCGAGTTCGGCCCGATCCGCCCGTACCCAGGAACGCACCGAGGTGACGGCGGGGTCCTCGCGGTCGGGGTAGATGTACACACACCCGATCACGTCGTAGTCACCGGCGTTGCCACCGTTGTCGAGCACGGTGTACGTGAAGCCGGTGCGCTTGGTGAAGTCGTCGGCGTGCCGGACCAGATCCCGCAGGTTCTCGTCGGCGGTCATGCCGTCGAGCGGCGGCCAGTGCCGGTCCGCGAAGCCGGGCGTGGCCCGGATGTGCTCGATGCTCGACGACCACGCGGTCAGATCGGCCCGGTTGTGCCGGGCGGCCAGCGGTTCCAACCGGAAGGACGGCGTGACCGGCGGCGCGGGGACGACGAACTCGTCGGGGACGAAGGTGCGTTCGGACATGTCGGGAGCTTACGCCGGTGGACGGGAGCGGTGGGAGTGACGCGCCGGGCGGGTGTGGCGCGAGGTGGGTGTGTGGTCGGCGCAGGGCGGACGCGTCCCGTGTGGAGCGGGAGCGGGAGCCGGTGCCTTGGCGGATCCGGTGCGGTGGCGCGGCCGGGCGCCGGGCTCGGGTGTCGGACTCGGGCGCCGTGCCCGGGGTCGGGGTCGGGCTCGGAGGTCGGGCCCGGTCTCGGCCGCGTGGCGCTATCCGGCGGCGGGTGCCGGTGTGCGTGCGTCGGCCGCCGGGCGGGAGCCCGGTCGTACCGTCGCCGTCGCCGTCGAGGGGGTGGGGCGCTTCGACCGGGTGGCCGGGGTTTTATGTGAACTCGCCGACTAGTGAAGCCAGTTCGCGCCATTCGGTCAGCGGGATGCGGCCCTGGTCCGGGGTGAGGACCTGGAGGCAGACGTGGTCGGCGCCCGCGTCCAGGTGTTCGCGGATCCGCTCGGCGATCGCGTCGAGATCGCCCGGCGCGCACAGCGCGTCGACCAGGCGGGTGCCCTCGCCGTCGAGTTCGGCCTCGGAGAAGCCCATTCGGCGCAGGTTGTTCATCTGGTGCCGGGCGACCCGGTAGCCGGATGTGAAGCCGCGCGCGACCTCCACGGCCCGGGCCCGGTCCGGGGACAGCACCGTGGTCAGGGACACCGACAGGTACGGGTCCGGGCCCATCGTCTTCCGGGCCAGCGCGGTGTGGTCCACCGTCACCAGATAGGTGTGCGCGCCCCAGGTGCGTGCGCCGGCCAGCGCCAGCATCTTCGGGCCGAGCGCGGCGAGCACCCGGCGGCCGGGGCGTTCGGGCGGCGTGCCGATCAGCACGGCGGCGTCCATCTCGTCCAGGTAGGCGCCGACGCCGGCGACGGCGGGAGTGGTGTTCGCCTTGGGCATGCCCGGGATGTCCGCCTGGCCGGCGGCGCGGTGGCCGCCCAGGCCCAGCACGAAGCGGTCCGGGTAGGCCTCGTTGAGGGTGCGCTCGGTCGCGGCCATCAGGCGCGGCGTGCGCTCGGACATGATCGCGATGCCGGTGGCGACCGGGAGCGTACGGGTCGCGGCGAGCAGGAGTTGGGCGTGCGTGCCGGCCTCGCGGCCGATGCCCTCGCCGACCCACAGGCCGCCGTAGCCGAGTTCCTCGATCTCGGCCGCCGCCTCGCGCACCGCGCCGGCGGGTTGGCCGTCGAACGCGAAGGTCCACAGGCCGAGCCGCCCGAGGGCGGCCTTGTCGTGCGTCATCGGTGGTTCCGTTCCGTTGGTGGGCGGTCACAGGTCACAGGTCATGGGGTGCGGTCGCCGGGCGCCGGTCGGCGGCCGCCGATGCCGCGACGGGTTTTCCGCGCGCGGCATCGCACGGTGCCGAGGCCGGGATGGCGCCGGGGCACGGCCGCGCCCCGGGAGGCGGGGTTGCCGCGGTACCGGGCATGGCTGTGACCGGGACATTCCGGAGGCTGCCTCCGGTTTGCCTCGACCACCATATGGAGGCAGGCTCCGTTTGACAACGTCCGAGAGGGAACGCCGATGACCCGACCGATGCGCGCCGACGCCCGCCGCAACTACGAGCGCCTGCTCGCCGAAGCCCGGGTGGTGTTCGCCGAACAGGGCATCGACGCGTCGCTGGAGGAGCTCGCCCGTCGGGCCGGGGTCGGCATCGGTACGCTGTACCGGCACTTCCCCTCCCGGGACGCGCTCGTCGAGGCGGTGGTGCGGGACCGCTACGACGGCCTGACCGCGCGGGCTCGGGCGCTGGGCGACACCGCGGCCGCGCGCGACGCGCTGGCCACCTGGCTGCGGCTGCTGATCGAGGGCGCGGGCACGTTCCGGGGGATGAGCGCGACGTTGATGGCCACGCTCGCCGACGAGACCTCCGAGTTGTACGCCTCCTGCCACGCGATGCGCGCGGCCGGCGCCGACCTGCTCGCGCGCGCCCAGGCGGCCGGCCAGGTCCGCGCCGACATCGACACCGACGAACTCTTCACCCTCGCCCACGGCATCGCCTGGGCCCACGAACAGCGCGGCGTCGACGACCCGGAGCGGTTGCCGAAGCTCGTCGACGTGGTCGTCCTCGGCCTCGCCACGCGCCCCTGATCCGGCGCCCTCGATCCGAGGCCGAGGGTGACCGGCGTCGCGGGCCCGAACGCGGCACACGTCGCCGGCCGGGACCCTGTCGGCCGGTGCGCCGCGGGCTGGGACAGACTTCGGTGTCATGGACGAGCATGCGAACGGCCTTTCGGAGAGCGGTGCGGGCGGCCCGGGTGAGGGCCGTGCGGACGATCCGGCGCGGAGCGCGTGGACCGTCGCGGCGGGGGCGTTGTTCTTCGACGACCGGGGCCGCGTGCTGCTCGTCGAGCCCGACTACAAGCCGGGGTTGGAGTTTCCGGGTGGCATCCTGGAGCCGGGGGAATCGCCGTGGGCGGGTTGCGTCCGCGAGGTTCGCGAGGAACTGGGCATCACCCTGGACGGGCCGCCGAACCTGCTCGTGGCGCAGTGGGTGGCGCCGGTGGACGGGCATCGTGGCGGTATGCGCTGGTTGTTCGACGGTGGCGTGCTGACTCCGGATCGACTCGCCGGGATCCGGCTCCAGGCCGACGAGTTGCGGGCCTGGCACCTGCTGACACCGGATCGGGGCGCGGCCGCGATGCCGGCGGGGCGGGCCGCACGGCTGCGAGCGGCGCTGCGGGCGCGGGAGAGCGGACGGGCGATGTACGTCGAGGTCGGGGAGTTCGATACGGCGGACGTCGGCACGGCGGGCGCCGGGATCGAAGACGTCGACACCGGGAGCGTCGAGACCGAAGACGTCGAGACCGCGCGCTGACGCGTACGGCGGGCCGCGGCCGGCGTGCGGGGTGCCTGCCGGGGCGCCGGCTCGGCTGACCCGCGCGGCGCGGCTCAGACCTGCGGGGCGGCGTTCGCCACGGCCGCCGTCAGCGCCTCGACGAGCGGGACCGGTGCGGCGTCGGCCGGCGGATACACCACCAGCGTGCCGTCGTCCGCGACGCCGAAGCAGCCGCCGGCGCGACCCTCGCGTGCGGCCCGGTCGGCATCGAGCACGATCGGCGGGCCCTCGCGGAGGATGACGGTCTCCGCTGTCAGGCCCGCGCCCAGCAGGGCCGCGCGCAGCGCCTTGGCCCGACCGGGGTGCGAGACGCGCAGCCAGACCTCCTCGGTCGCCAGGGCGCCCCGCTCCAGGAACGGCCCACCGCGCGCGTCCAGCGAGAACAGGTCCAGGACCGGTCGACGCCGGTCGACGACGGCGGCGGTCGGGCGGCGGGTCAAGCGCGCCGGGCCTCTCCTCGGCGGGAACCCGACCACCGGCAGCGCCACGGCGCCCCGGTTCGCCAACTCCGTCGCCGTCGCGGTCAGGAGACGCTCG
Organism: Embleya sp. NPDC025285; assembly: GCF_055558835.1. Taxonomy (NCBI): domain Bacteria; kingdom Bacillati; phylum Actinomycetota; class Actinomycetes; order Kitasatosporales; family Streptomycetaceae; genus Embleya; species Embleya sp. NPDC025285. The sequence goes on along the minus strand of NZ_JBVHLU010000115.1, from coordinate 4,602 downwards.
ATGCGTGCGAGGGTCCGGACCCAGTCCTCCCGACGTCCCGCCGCCGCCCGGCCGGCCGCCGTGGCCGGGTCCGCCGACCGCTGTCGCTCCGCCTCGATGACGGCGTCGAAGTCGCTCATGCCGGCAACCTACCGGCGCTCGACGTGCTCCGGTCGGACGCGGCCGTGCGGGGTGGATCGGGAGCGATCCCGGGCCGGTCGGGTCGACCTGCCCGACCGTCAGTGCGCCCGACCCCGTCCCTGGCCGAACGGCAAGCCGCTTTCCGTGTGAACAGCGGTGCCGAGATGAAAATTGACGCCCCATCAGCCTTGTCGATTGGCAGAGGTCGACGTATGTTCATGCCCAACAGGAAGGGGGACCCGTGGCGATTCCGGCACCGGAGGACACCTATGACAAGGTGCTCCAGGCGGCAGAGGAACTGTTCGGCGAACACGGTTTCGCCGGCACCTCGCTGCAGGCCATCGCCGATCGGGTCGGGGTGACCAAGGCCGCCCTGTACTACCACTTCCGCACCAAGGACGAACTGCTCGACGCCCTCCTGCGCCCGGCCCTGAACGACCTGGACCGGGTGTTGGAGGTCGCCGAGAGCAGGCGCGGCAGCACCGCTCGCCAGCGCCTGCTGTTCGAGGGCTACGTAGAGTTCCTGATCCGGTACCGCACCCTCGCCGTCATCCTCGATCGGGACGTCGCGATCGGACGCCACCGCGCCATCAAGCCCCGACTCGCCTCGATCACCGCGCGGGTGCGCGAAGTCCTCGACGACGTCGACGACTCGATCGAGTACCGCGTGTCCACGGCCGTGGCGATGGGCGGCATCTACTCCGCCGTCGCCGCCTTCCCGGAACTGCCCGACGACGAGCTCGGTCGCATCCTGCGCGGTGTGGTCCGCAAGCTCCTGGGCCCACGCCGCAGGGCGTCGGGCCCGGTCGCCGGGGTCTGACCCGCACCACCGCACCGCACCACCCAGGCACGACGCCCAGCCAGACCACCCGCACAGGCACACCATCTCGCACGCACCACCGCACCACCGCGCTTTCCGGCACCCGTCCCCGGCCGGTTTCCGCGGCGACCTCGCACACCCTCCGGCAACGGGAGTTCCACCATGACGTGTCCGGTCCTCGACCACGGCTTCGACCCCACCGACCCCGACCTGTACACCACGCGCATCCCGCTGGACGAGTTCGCCCAGTTGCGCAAGACGTCCCCGGTCGTGTGGGTCCCGCAGACGCCCGAGGTGTCCAACTTCGGCGACGACGGCTACTGGCTGGTCACCCGGCACGCGGACGTCAAGGAGGTCTCCACCAAGCCGGAGATCTACTCGACGAACAAGAACACGGCGATCATCCGGTTCGCCGAGGGCATGGACATGTCCAACATCGACGCGCAGAAGCTCATCATGATCAACATCGACCCGCCGGAGCACACCAGGCTGCGCAGCATCGTCCAGCGCGGTTTCACGCCCCGGGCGATCAACGCGCTCCAGGCCGCGTTGACCGAGCGGGCCGCGCAGATCGTGGCGGACGCCAAGCTCAAGGGCTCCGGCGACTTCGTCACCGAGGTCGCGTGCGAGCTGCCGTTGCAGGCGATCGCGGAGTTGATCGGCGTACCGCAGGAGGATCGCAAGAAGATCTTCGAATGGTCGAACAAGATGCTCGGGTACGACGACCCGGAGTACGCGGAGTCCACCGAGGTCGGCGCGCAGGCCGCCGCCGAGCTGATGCTGTACTCGATGGGCATGGCCGAGGAGCGCAAGGCGTGCCCGGCGCAGGACATCGTCACCCGGCTGATCACCGCGGAATCCGACGGCAGCCTGTCCTCGGACGAATTCGGCTTCTTCGTACTGCTGTTGGCGGTCGCGGGCAACGAGACCACGCGCAACGCGATCACGCACGGGATGCTCGCGTTCTTCGACAACCCCGACCAGTGGGAGCTGTACAAGGCGGAGCGCCCGGAGACCACGGCGGACGAGATCGTGCGGTATTCGTCGCCGGTGATGTCCTTCCAGCGCACCGCGACCCAGGACACCGTGCTCGGCGGCCAGGAGATCAAGGCGGGGCAGCGGGTCGGCATCTTCTACAGCTCGGCCAACTACGACGCCGACGTGTTCGAGAACCCGATGAAGTTCGACATCACCCGCAACCCGAACCCGCACCTGGGCTTCGGCGGTGGCGGTCCGCACTTCTGCCTGGGTGCCTCGCTGGCCCGGATGGAGATCAACCTGATGTTCAACGCGATCGCCGACGCGATGCCGGACATCACCAAGGCGGCCGACCCTCGCCGGCTTCGCCACGCGTGGATCAACGGCATCAAGGAACTCCAGGTGCACTACACGGGCAAGTAGCCCACCGGATCTCGGCAGGAGCGCCGGTCGACGACCCGCGACCCGGCCGAACGTGACAGGCGCCGTCCGCTACGGGAGCAGCGGGCGGCGCCTTCGCGGTTTCCGGGGTGGGACTTCGGTGTCGGAGAAGGTCACGACTCGGTGAACGAGGTCCGATCGGGTGGTCCGGGGGCATAGCCTCCGCCGCATCCGACCGTGGGGGGTCTCGTGAGCAGTCAGTCGTCGCAGCCGCGTCGACGTATCGGCAACCGCGTCGTAGGGGCATGCGTTGCCATCGTCCTGGTGATCGGCGCCGCCGTGTTCGTGTCGACCCTGGTGCGGGGCAAGGGGGACGGCGACACGGCGACGCCGGCCGCCGGAGCCGGGGCGAACTCCGCCTCGGCCGGCGACAGTCGCTCGCCGAACGATGCCCGCTTCATCGCCGAACTGGGTCGCGTGGCGCCACAACTGGTGGGCGCCAAGGCCGACTTCAGCGTATTGCTGAGCATGGCCAACGTGTCCTGCGGGTGGGTCGCGATGGGCAAGGAGCGCGACGAGATCGCGGGCCGCATCATGGGCGTCACCTTCACCCGCGAGGAGGCCGCCGCCATCACGAACGCGGCGATGGCGGTGTACTGCCCGGCGGGAGGCCGCAAGTAGCAAGTAGGGGGCGCAGGCGGCGGGACGCCACCGGGGACGGCGCGGCCGGGGCGGTGTGCGCGACGCGGTCACCCACTCGGATGTCCCGAACGGGGCGGGCCCGGCGGCCGGCGCGCGGAGTGTGGGAGCGGCGTGCGAAGGTGACTGGTTCAAGATCGATGGACCGGGACCAGGGGAGCGACGTGGGCGGCGTTGACGAGGGTGTGTACGTGGTGCGCAACGTGCACAGTGGGCTGGTCCTCGAGGTCGAGGGCGGGCGTACGAACAGCGGGGCCAACGTGTGGCAGGGCGCCGAGGACGGCTCCACCGCGCAGCACTGGCGGATCACCGCCGTTCACGCGGGCGGCGCGGTGTACCACCTGGAGCACGTGGTCAGCGGGAAGCGGCTGGACGTGACCGGTGCCTCGGAGGAGAACGGGGCCAACGTGCAGCTCTGGCGGGCGAACAACTTCGGCGCGCAGGAGTGGATCCTGGAGCAGCACGCGGACGCGCCGGGGCGGGTCACGCTGATCAACTACGTCAGCGGGCTGCTCCTCGAGGTGGCCGACGACAGCACCGAGCCCGGTGGCAACGTGCGGCAGTGGGAGGACACCGACCGCCCCTCACAGTGGTGGGCGCTCGAAGCACGCTGAGCCCGCGGCCGGCCGCCGCGTGCCGCCCCGGCGTCGCCGTGGCTACGCGGCGGCCACCACGTGGGTGCGCGCGAGTGCCGGGGCGGTGATCCGCGGGCGAGCGCCGGGGCGGGCGAAGACGAACAGCCGCAGCACCACGAACCGGCCGATCCCGGCCAGGCCGGACGCGCCCAGGTAGACGCCCTGCTCGACCAGGACGCCCGCGCCCGGGGCGGCCGCGTGCAGCCCGAGCACCGCGGCGGTGGTGAACAGGTAGGCGACCAGCGCGCTGAGCGCCGACTGCCCGTGCGCGCGCAGCCCTGCGCGCCCGCCGCCGAAGGTGAACCGGCTGTGCAGCTCGGTGGCGGCCACCGTGGAGACCACGGTCACGAACGCGTTGGCGACCGCGATCGGCATCGTGTCGGAGAGCACGACCAGCGCGCCCGAGGAGGCGATCCCGGTGCCGCCGCCGAAGACCACGAACCGCGCGAACGCGGCGATCGAACCGGACTTCCCGGCCCTGCCGCCGGCTGCGTTGCTGGTGTTCCCCGTGGTCTTCATGTCCTTCAGCCTAGAAACGAATGAGGCCAGGGACGTTCCTGATTCACCAGGTGCGCGCGAGGTGCTCGGCAAAAACCTGACGGCTTGCCGGAACCCCTCTCCCATATGGCCTTCGGGCCCCTCCGCCCGCTGATCCGGGACGGCTGTGACCCCTCCACCCTGATGCACGAGCGCCCCTCGACGCACCCGATTTTTCCGCCCGCCGGGTGTCCGCACCGAAGGGTTGGCGGCGGCGCGGGGATCGCCGGAGCGGACCCCGTCGAAGGCCCGAACACGCACCGACCCCGGTCGGCCCGCGAGGCGGGGGACCGGGGTCGGTGCGGCGCGTGGCGCCGGTGTCGGGCGGGTCCTAGTTGCAACGCCGTTCAGTTAGGGCGGGGTGGGTGGTGTCAAGGGTCGGTCATGAGCACGTTGATGCCGATGGTGGCCTTGTAGGTGGTCCGATCGATG
>NZ_JBVHLU010000114.1:0-31196 GCF_055558835.1 Embleya sp. NPDC025285 | reverse complement strand
GCGCCGCCGTTGACGTTGACCTTGTCCACGTCGAAGCCCAGGTCGCGGTAGGAGGGGATGACCTGTGCGGCGAACGCCTCGTTGATCTCCACCAGGTCGATGTCGGCCGAGGTCAGGCCGGCCCGGGCCATCGCGATCCGGGACGCCTCGACCGGGCCGTAGCCCATGATCTCGGGGGACAGGCCGGACACGGCGGTGGAGACTATCCGGGCGAGCGGGGTCAGGCCCAACTCGCGCGCCTTGGTGTCGGACATCACGATGACCGCGGCGGCGCCGTCGTTGAGCGGGCACGCGTTGCCCGCGGTGACCGTGCCGTCCGGACGGAAGACCGGCTTGAGCCCGGAGATGCCCTCCAGCGTGGTGCCCGCGCGCGGGCCGTCGTCCTTGGCCACCACGGTGCCGTCGGCGAGCGTGACCGGGGTGATGTCCTTGGCCCAGAAGCCGTCGGCGATCGCCTGCTCGGTGCGGTTCTGCGAGCGCACCGCGAACTCGTCCTGCTCGGCCCGGGAGATGCCCTTGTGCTGGGCCAGGTTCTCGGCGGTGAAGCCCATCCCGATGTACACGTCCGGGAGCAGGCCCTGCTCGCGCGGGTCGGCCCAGGTCGAGCCCTTCTCCACGGCCTCGGTGGTGCGGGTCGCGGCCCCGGCGAAGAGCGGGTTCCTGGTGTCCGGGATCGAGTCGCTGCTGCCCTTGCCCCGGGTGCTGGTGACCATCTCGACGCCGGCCGAGATGTACGCGTCGCCCTCGCCCGCGCGGATCGCGTGCATCGCCATCCGGGTGGTCTGCAGCGACGAGGAGCAGTAGCGGGTGATGGTGGTTCCGGGCAGGTGGTCGTAGCCGAGCATGACCGCGACGTTGCGACCCATGTTGAAGCCCTGCTCGCCACCGGGCAGGCCGCAGCCCAGCATCAGGTCGTCGATGTCCTTGGGGTCCAGCGCCGGGACCTTGTCCAGGGCGGCGCGGACCATGAGCGCGGTCAGGTCGTCCGACCGCAGGTCCTTCAGGGAACCCTTGAAGGCGCGACCGATGGGGGAGCGGGCGGTGGCGACGATGACTGCTTCGGGCATCGGGACTCCTTGGTGGTCTTCGCGGCCGTCGGTACGAGGACCCGGCAGGGACTCTCGTCGTCACGGAAGCGCAACTGACGCTTGAAGTTACTGCCTGGTAGTCAAAAGTGGGAGGGGCGGATCGTGCGACCTGCCCCACGCCATAACTGACGACCAGTCAGATTTCTTCGGTCAGATTACCCCGGGCATCCTCGAAGGGGGTCGGCGCAGTCGGTGCGATTTCGGAATCGCCCTCGGCGGCGGCCTCGGGCTCGGCCTCCGGGTCCACCGTCGCGGGGGTGGGGATCTGCCGGCGACGCCGATGCCGCAGCAGCGCCCACCGGCCGCGCGGGCCGCGTTCGCGACCGCCGACGTCGGTGCCGGTCACCTCGGTGCCGCCCTCGGCGGCGGCCTCGATCGCGGCCTGCGCGATCGGCAGCACACCCTCGCCGCGGAAGCTGTCCGGGCTCACCTCGTCCAGCGGCCACAGGTCCAACGCGGCGCACAACGAGGGCAACGAAGCCATCGCGGCGGTCGCGTAACCCTCCACCGAGGGATGGAAGCGGTCCGGGCCGAACATCACCTTGGGCCGGGCCAGGAACTCGGGACCCAGCAGCGAGCCGAGCGAGACGGTACGCCCGCCCGCCTCGACCACGGCGATGGTCTGCGCGGCGGCCAGATTGCGGCTCCACTGCCGGGCCAGATAGCGCAGCGGCTGCGCGATCGGCTCGATCGTGCCCAGGTCGGGACACGTGGCCACGACCACCTCGACGCCGGAGGCGATCAGCCGACGGGTGGCCTGTTCCAGGTGGCGCACCGACTCCGCCGGGCGCATCCGATGGGTGACGTCGTTCGCGCCGATCATGATCATCGCGACGTCGAGCTCGTGCCGGAGCGCGAGGGTGACCTGACGCTCCAGATCAGAGGACTGGGCGCCGGACAGCGCGACGTTGACCAGCCGTACCGGCACTTCGGCGACCGCCGCCAAGCCGGAGGCGAGCAAGGCGCCGGGGGTCTGCATCGGATTCTCGACGCCGAGACCGGCGGCGGTGGAGTCGCCGATCACCGCGAACGTGATCGGTTCGCCCGGGAGATCGCCGTACATCCCGTCGGCGGTCGGCGGTTCGCCGTCGGGTTCGCCCACGGTGCGGCGGGCCATCTTCGCCTCGGTGTACAGCACCGCGAACATCGCCCCGGTCAGCACGCCCACACCGCCACCGCCGAAGGCCGCCGCGGCGGCCACCCGGCGGGCCATGCGCGTACGCATCATCGTCGGACCCCGTGACCGGCCGTCGTGTACAAGACCTCGGGCTCCTCCCCGTCGCGCACTCCAAGCCGACCCTAACCGACCGTCAGGTGTGTGGACGGCCGGCAGGGGGCGCGGTGGGGCGCGCGGCGTGGGCGCGGGCCGTGTGCGCTGTGTCGCGTCCGGCGCGATGGCGGCGACTAGGCTGGGAGAAGTTAGCGCAATGTGAGGATTTTGGGCCATCCGGCCCCGGCTGATGCGCACTCATGGCGGAGGTTCCGTGCGGTACCACGAATCCATGCTCGACCTGATCGGGGACACCCCCCTCGTCAAGCTCAACTCCGTTACCTCGGGGCTGTCGGCGACGGTGCTGGCGAAGGTCGAGTACTTCAACCCCGGTGGTTCGGTCAAGGACCGGATCGCCGTGCGGATGATCGACGCGGCCGAACAGTCGGGCGCGCTGCGTCCCGGCGGCACGATCGTCGAACCCACTTCCGGCAACACCGGGGTCGGGCTGGCGATGGTCGCGCAGCGGCGCGGATACAAGTGCGTGTTCGTCTGCCCGGACAAGGTCAGCATGGACAAGATCAACGTCATGCGCGCCTACGGGGCCGAGGTGGTGGTCTGCCCGACGGCGGTCGACCCCGAGCACCCCGACTCCTACTACAACGTCTCGGACCGACTGGTGCGCGAGACGCCCGGCGCGTGGAAGCCCGACCAGTACTCCAACCCGCAGAACCCGGAGTCGCACTACCTCTCCACGGGTCCCGAACTGTGGGAACAGACCGACGGTCGGATCACCTGCTTCGTGGCCGGCGTCGGCACCGGCGGCACCATCTCGGGGACCGGGCGCTTCCTCAAGGAGGTCTCGAACGGCGGCGTGCGGGTGGTCGGCGCCGACCCGGAGGGCTCGGTGTACTCGGGCGGCTCCGGCCGGCCGTACCTGGTCGAGGGCGTCGGTGAGGACTTCTGGCCGACCGCGTACGACAGCGCGGTGCCGGACGAGATCATCGCGGTGTCCGACCGGGACTCGTTCCTGATGACGCGTCGGCTCGCCCGCGAGGAGGGCCTGCTGGTCGGCGGCTCGTGCGGGATGGCGGTGGTCGCGGCGCTGCGCGCGGCCGAGCGGCTCGGGCCGGACGACGTGGTCGTGGTGCTGCTGCCGGACTCCGGGCGCGGCTACCTCAGCAAGATCTTCAACGACGAGTGGATGGCCGACTACGGCTTCCTGGACGCGGACCCCAACGAGGCCACCGTGGCCGACATCCTGGCCCGCAAGCAGGGCGACCTGCCCGCGTTGGTGCACGTGCATCCGGAGGAAAGCGTCGGCGACTCGATCGCGATCCTGCGCGAGTTCGGGGTCAGCCAGATGCCGGTGGTCAAGCCGGGCGCCGGTCACCCGGACGTGATGGCCGCCGAGGTGGTCGGCTCGATCGCCGAGCGCGACCTGCTGGACGCTCTGGTGTCCGGTCGGGCCGCCACGGGCGACCCGCTGGAGAAGTTCATGTCGGCGCCGCTGCCGGTGGTCGGCTCCGGCGAGCCGATCGCGCGGCTCGCACGGGTGCTGGAGCAGGCCGACGCGGCGCTGGTGCTGGTGCACGGCAAGCCGCAGGGTGTGGTCACCCGGCAGGACCTGCTCGGCCACCTGGCGGGCTAGTCCCGCTCACGGCGCAGGCCGCCGTGTTTCGCCACCGGGGCGGCGACGTCATCGGATCGGTTCGCTCCGGACACGCACACGTAGTCGATGTGTAACACCGCCTCGACACCGTGGGGTTCGACGGGGAACGGACCACGAGGGGACCGCTCCGGTGGCGAGAGGCGGTAGGGACATGACGGCGATTTCGGTGCGGGGTCGGGCCCGGCTCACCACGGTGAGCGAGGTCGGCGCGGGCGAGTGGCCGTCGCACGTACGGGTGCGGCAGGCCCGTGCGGAGGACGCCGCGCAGGTGCGCGCGATGCACGAGCGCTGCTCCCCGGAGACCCGTCGATTGCGCTACTTCACGTCGGCGCCCCGGTTGCCGGAGAGCGCGCTGGGTCGGCTGCTGGTGCCGGAGCACGGGGTGAGTCTGGTGGCGGTCGCGCCCGACGGTGCGATCGGGGCGTTGGCCACCCTCTTCCACCCGGCGCCCGAGCCGGTGGCCGAAGTGGCGTTGCTGGTCGAGGACGGGTGGCAGCGGCACGGGCTCGGTACCGCGCTGTTGTGCTCGCTGGTCGAGCACGCGGCCGTGCGTGGGGTGCGCGAGGTGCGCGCGCACGTGTTGCCGTGGAATCGGCGGATGCTCGCCCTGTTCGATCGGGCCGGGCTGGTCAGCCGGCGCGGCTACGAGGACGGTGTGGTGCTCGTGGCGGCCGACGTGCCGCCGGGGGTGCTCGCTTCGGACCGCTGCGCCTGACGCGATCGGCGAGCGGTGGGATTTCCGCCGCTTTGCCTGATTCGGGGCTTGGTGGGCCGGAGAAAATTGCCTCTCAGGCAAGTTAATTGCCTCATTGGTCAGCGCCTGCCTAGCCTCGAAGCATGGTCGCCACCCCAAGCTACGACATGGACGAGCCGGACCCGGCATCCGCCGAGGCGGTACCGACCGGCCTCGGTGAGCGGTTGCGCGCGGCCCGTCGGGCGAACGGCTTCAAGCTCGACGAGGCCGCGCGGCTGACCAGGCTCTCCGTCGCCTATCTCTCCCGGCTCGAACACGAGCGCCGACAGCCGTCGCTGCCCGCTTTGTTGACCCTGGCCCGGGCCTACAACACCACGGTCTCCGAACTGCTCGGCGAGGACAGCGCCTCGGCCGAGCCGGTGGTCCGGGCCCGCGCGGCCGAACCGGTCGAGGCGCACGGCTGGACCTATTGGCGCGTGGGCAGCCCGCGGCGCGGCATGCAGGCACTGCGGGTGCGGGTGCCGGCGGGGCGCGCGGACGGGCCGGCGCGGGTGCATCCGGGCGAGGAATGGCTGTACGTGCTCAGCGGCCAGCTCCGGTTGACCCTGGACGGGGCCACCCACCTGCTCGCGCCCGGCGATGTGGCGCACTTCGATTCCGGGCTCGCGCATCGGATGGAGTCGGCCGACGCGTATCTGTCGGTCGAGTTCCTGATGGTCCACGCGGCGCCCGCGTTGGTGGCGTTCTCGCCGTGTCTGCCGGCGCATGTGTGAGCGGCGCGCGTGGGTGCGTGGCGCGCGTGTCCGAGTACTTGACGATGTGCGACCGCTGTCCGAGCTCGATGACCGAGCGCGCCCATGTCCGAGGAGTTCGTGATGGAGAGTGAGAAGAGCCGGGCGGCCGGGATGTGGATCCGGATCGCGATCTACATCCTGGGATTCTCCGTGGTGTTCGGTGCGCTGATGTTCACCGCGGTGACCTACGGCCACCGCTGAGTGTGCGGCGCGTCCTCGCGCCGACGGCCGGGCGCGGGCCCGTAGGCTCGCGCTCATGGACAACGCGACTTCCTCCGACTCCACGACCCGCTACATCCGGCTCAACCTCGAAATCGTGCTTGAGGTCACCGACGCCGACGCGCTGCGTGCCGCGGCGCTGGACAGCGTCAAGGCGGACGAGGAGCTGTCGCCCGGCGACCGGGCCGACGCGACCGCCGCGATCGAGAGCGACCTGGCCGAGTCCGTCTCGTACCTGATCGACCCGTTCAGCCTCGTCGAGGACATCGCCGGTACCGAACTGAGCGAGGCCGGCTGGCAGTCCGAGGGTGCCGAGTACCTGCCCGAGGACGACGACGAGGACGACGAGGACGCCTGACGTCCCATCGACTCGGGGCCTCGCCGCCGCCCGGGCGCGGCCACGATGCCCGCAGACCGTACGCAGATCCGATCGTCCCCCCGCGCCCCGCGAAGCGTCCGCTCCGCGGGGCGCCGACCGTTGCGGTGGTGCGGTGGTGCGCCCGCGCCCGGCGCCGGCGTACGGCGGAGGCATTCGTCCACGTAGGGGTGAATCGGCGGCCAACCGGACGGCGGGGCGTTGCCCATCGTCGCGGCCTTCGTTGTCCCACGTGCCGCATCCGTTCGTGCGGCACTGTGACATGGAGGAAGTATGAACACGGTCAAGAAGGCGGCCTTCATCACCGTCGCCGCCGGCGGCATTCTCGCCGCGGGTATGGGTGCGGCCCACGCCGGCTCCGAGGCGGATGGTGCTGCGGTCGGCTCGCCGGGTGTCGCGTCGGGCAACAACATCCAGGTGCCGGTGCACGTTCCGGTCAACCTGTGTGGCAACAGTGTCAACCTGGTCGGGGTGCTGAACCCGGCGTTCGGGAACGTTTGCATCAACCACGGCTGAACATTCGCACCTTCGGTGGGCGCTGTACGGGGCAACCGGTCCCGGGACGGCGCCCTCTGGCTTTTGGGTTGGCCTCAAGCGCCGGCCGGGCTGGTTCGCCTCAAACGCCGGCGGGGCTGGTTCGCCTCAAGCGCCGGTGGGGCTGATTGGCCTCAAGTGCCGGCCGGGCCGGTGGGGCCCGGCCGGTGGTGAGGGTGGGTTTGGGGTCAGGCGTGGGTGCCGCCGTCGATGCGGAGGGACGTGCCGGTGACGAATTTGCCGTCGTCGGAGGCCAGGGCGGCGATCATGCCGGCTATGACGTCGGGGGAGGCCATGCCTTCGCCGATGATGGGCATCAGTTTGGCGAAGAGTTCCCAGTCGGCGTCGTCGGGGACCTGGTTCGGGGTGTCGTCGACTATGCCGCTGGAGATGCTGCCGGGGGCGACGTTGACCGCGCGCAGGCCCTGACGGCTGTATTCGAGGGCGATCGCGTGGGTGAAGGCGTCGATCGCGCCTTTGCTGGCCGCGTACGCCGCCATGTAGGGATGGGCGAAGCTCGCCGAGGTCGAGCTGAAGTTGATGATCACGCCGTTTCCGGTTTCCAGGAGCGGGGGCAGTGCGGCGCGGGTCATCAGGAAGGTGCCCGTCAGGTTGACGGTGATGATCCGGTTCCACTTTTCGAGGGGGAACGTGTGGGTGTGTCCCGCGCGCAGGATCCCCGCCGCGTTCACCAGCACGTCCAGGCCGCCCAGGCGCTCGACGATCTCGGCTACTCCGGCGCCGACCGCGTCCTCGTCCGACACGTCCAGCACGCTCGTGCTCAGCCGGGCCTCCAGGCCCTTCTCCGCCGCCATCGCGCGGGTCTTCTCCAGCCCGTCGGCGTTGACGTCCGCCGCGTGTACCGTGCCCGCCTCGCTCAGCAGCCGCAGCACCGTGGCCTGGCCGATGCCCGAGCCGCCACCGGTGACGATGATGCGCCGATCCTGGAACCGCTCCACAGTGTTTCCTCCTTGGACGGGGTGTACGGGTCCCATCACAAGCTGTTCGTACAGCGGGATCAAGCCTCCTGAACGGTTGGCGGTACGTGAAATGAGACATGTTCCACCGCAGCCGTGCGGCCGATCGGATTAATTCGTCCGGATTGCGTGACGAACCGATCGGGAAGGGGTCAGACCTCATGTGAAGGGGAGCCCCCACCCCTCACGAAGCGGCGAAAGACGAGGTTCCAGTCATGGCAGACTCACCCGCCCGCACACCGGAGAAGACCCAGGCCCGCCCGGAGCGGTCACAGACCGGCTCCGGACACCTGACCGAGGTGACCGCGCTGGCCACGGATCGGGGTCGGACCTCGATCGCGGACGGGGTGGTGGCCAAGGTCGCCGGCTTGGCGGCGCGCGAGATCCCGGGGGTGTACGCGCTCGGCAGCGGCGTCTCGCGGGCGTTCGCCGCGATGCGCAAGGCGGTACCCGGCGGTCGTCCCGACGTCGCGCGCGGGGTCAGTGTGGAGGTCGGCGAGAAGCAGTGCGCGGTCGACCTGAGCCTGATCGTCGAGTACGGCGCGCCGATCGCCGAGGTCGCGGCGGCGGTGCGCGAGCACGTGATCGAGTCGATCGAGCGGATGACCGGCCTCGAAGTGGTCGAGGTGGACATCTCCGTGGACGACATCCACATCGAGCAGGACGACGACGACACGTCCTCGCGCAACCTGGCCTGAGTCCCGGGCGCGCGGCCCTTGGGCCGTGTCGCCCCGACGCACAGGGAAAGGGCGGGCCCGGATCGCACCGGGCCCGCCCTTTCCCCGTGTTCGCGTCGCGCGGTCAGCGCCGCCGGCCGCGCATGCCCAGCCCGACCGCGCCCACCACGATCGCCACGATCGAGGCCGCGAGCACCGACCACGCCATCGTGGTCAGCGAGTCGGTGAACACGGTGTAGATCGCCTCGATGCCGTCCCGGTTCAAGGTGTTCCGGGTGGCCAGCTCGTCCGCGACCGGACTGCTCGCGGCGGAGACCAGGATCAACAGCAGGCCGCTGGTGACCAACAGGCCGACGCCGGTCATCACCAGCGCGCGGAACCGGTTCACCGCGACCACCAGGCCGACCACCAGCAGTACCAGGGCCAGGATCGGCAGCCACTTGCCCGCGTCGTCCACGGCCTGGAGCGCGTCCCGGCTCTGCTCGGCCTCGGACGCGTGCGGCAGTTCGGCCAGGTCGATCGGGATGGTGGTCGGCAGACCAGCCTTCGACACCGGGATGCCGGACTTGTTGAGCTGCGCGACGATCGCGTCGAGCGGGCTCTTGAGGTTGACCACGACCTTGTCGCCGTCGGAGGTGACGTTCTTGCTGTCCCGGCCCAGCAGGGAGGACATCACGACGTCGTGCGCGGTGGCGATGCCGTCCTTCCAGATCGCCTTGAACGCGGGCTTGCCGATCTCCTCGGTCACCGCGGTTTGCACCACACCGCGCGGAACCTGGCTGCGCACGTTCGACGGGAGCTGCTTCATCACCTCGTCGGTCATCAGCCGGGCGACCTCGGTGCGGATCGCCGACTCGTCGATCAGCGCCACCGCGTTGTCGGTGAACCCCTGCTCGGAGACCACCTCCCAGCGCAGCCACAGCGCGGACAGCGCCGGGATCGTCAGCAGCACCGCCAGCACCAGGCTGAGCCCGGCGACGGTGCCGCGCAGCGCGCCGTACGCGGGCCGCGAGGGCTGCCGGGACGGCGGGCCGTGGGGGCCGCCACCGCCGCCGGGTCCACCGGGTTGGTACGGACCGCCCGGATCGTACGGCGGCGGTGGGGCGGGCGTGGCCGCGTAGGGCGGGGGCGGGGGCGGGTAGCCGCCACCCTGGCCCGGATACGAGCCCGGGGACGAGTGCATCGCGCTTCCTCCGTCGTCGTGGTCGGACCGCCGTGGAATCGGCCCGGCTTTCGAGAATCTCACCCACGCGCCGCTGCCACTGCCACCCGCCCGGTGTTGTGCCTGTTCGGTGACACGGGCGGGCGGCGGCACGGGAGTGTTCGACGACGCGGGAGCGTCCCGGTGCGACGGTCCGGGTCGGTACCGGCGATCCGCGCACCCGGGCATAACCTGCTCGGATGGACACTGTGGACAACGCGCCGCAAGCGGGCCGCCGGCGACCCCGGGTAGGCCATATCCAGTACCTCAACTGCCTGCCCATCTACTGGGGTCTGGCCCGTACGGGCTCGTTGGTGGACTTGGACCTCACCAAGGACACCCCGGACAACCTCAACGACGCCCTCGTGCGCGGCGACCTCGACATCGCTCCGATCAGCGTGGTCGAGTTCCTGCGCCACGCGGACGACCTGGTGGTGCTCCCGGACATCGCGGTGGCCGCCGACGGACCGGTGATGTCGGTCATGCTGGTCAGCCAGGTGCCGGTGGAGCAGTTGGACGGGGCGCGGGTCGCGCTCGGTTCGCAGAGCCGGACCGGGGTCCGGCTGGCCCGGCTGCTGCTGGAGGAGAAGTACGGCGTACGGCCGAAGTTCTTCACCTCGGCGCCCGACCTCGGCCTGATGATGCAGGAGGCGGACGCCGCGGTGGTGATCGGCGACGTCGCGCTGCGCGCGACGCTGTACGACGCGCCGCGACTGGGCCTGCTGGTCTACGACCTCGCGTACGAGTGGAAGGAATGGACCGGACTGCCGTTCGTGTTCGCGGTGTGGGCCGCCCGCCGGGAGTTCCTCGCCGCGCATCCGGCCGAGGTGCACGCGGTGCACCGCGCCTTCCTGGAGTCCCGCGACCTGTGCATGCAGGAGGTGGACAAGGTCTGCGAGCACGTGGCCCGGTGGGAGGCGTTCGACGCGGCCACCCTGGAGCGCTATTACACCGAGGCGCTGGACTACTCGCTCGGCGAGCGCCACCTGGCGGGGAT
This sequence comes from Embleya sp. NPDC025285, assembly GCF_055558835.1. Classification (NCBI taxonomy): domain Bacteria; kingdom Bacillati; phylum Actinomycetota; class Actinomycetes; order Kitasatosporales; family Streptomycetaceae; genus Embleya; species Embleya sp. NPDC025285. The sequence continues at coordinate 20,757 of NZ_JBVHLU010000114.1, read as the reverse complement.
GGCCGAGTTCGCCCGCCGAACCGCGCACGACACCGGGTATCCGGCCGATGTGCGGGTGACCCTGCTCGACGCCCCGCCGACGCCGTGAGCGGGCCGGATAGGCTCGTTCACGAGCTTTTGTTCCACTGGCATTCGTTCCACTCGTATTCGTTCCATGCGGAGGCTTCCCCGTGAGCAGCGATCTCCAGCCGGTCCTGGACCGGGCCGCCACCGGTGGGCGGATCACGCCCGACGAGGCACTCGCCCTGTACGTCCACGCGCCGCTGCACGCGCTCGGCCGGGCAGCCGACGCCGCGCGGCGCCTGCGCTACGCGGACACCGTCGACATCGCGACGTACATCATCGAGCGCAACATCAACTACACGAACGTGTGCGTCACCGCGTGCAAGTTCTGCGCGTTCTACGCCCCGCCCAAGAGCGAGAAGGGCTGGGTCCGCGAGATCGACGACATCCTGCGCCGGTGCGCGGAGACGGTCGAACTCGGCGGCACCCAGATCATGTTCCAGGGCGGGCACCACCCGGACTTCGGCGTCGAGTACTACGAGCGCTCGTTCGCCGCGATCAAGGCCGAGTTCCCGCAACTGGTGATCCACTCGCTCGGCGCGTCCGAGGTCGCGCACATGGCCAAGGTCTCCGGGGTGGGCATCGAGGAGGCCATCACCCGGATCCACGCCGCGGGCCTGGACTCGTTCGCGGGCGCCGGCGCGGAACTGCTCCCGGAGCGACCGCGCAAGGCGATCGCGCCGCTCAAGGAGTCCGGCGAGCGCTGGCTGGAGATCATGGAGACCGCGCACGGTCTGGGCGTGGAGTCGACCTCGACGATGCTGATGGGCACCGGCGAGACCAACGCCGAGCGGATCGAGCACCTGCGGATGATCCGCGACGTGCAGGACCGCACAGGCGGCTTCCGGGCCTTCATCCCGTACACCTACCAGCCGGAGAACAACCACCTGAAGGGGCAGACGCAGGCCACCCTGCTCGAATACCTGCGCCTGATCGCGGTCGCCCGGCTGTTCCTGCACAACGTCGCGCACATCCAGGGCTCGTGGTTGACCACGGGCAAGGAGGCCGGCCAGCTCACCCTGCACTACGGCGCGGACGATCTGGGCTCGGTGATGCTGGAGGAGAACGTGGTCTCCTCCGCCGGCGCCAAGCACCGCTCCAACCGGATGGAGCTGCTGCACCTGATCCGCGCCGCCGGCCGGATCCCCGCCCAGCGCGACACCACCTACAACCACCTGATCGTGCACGACGACCCGGCGAACGACCCGGTCGACGACAAGGTCGTCTCGCACTTCTCCTCCACCGCCCTCGACGGCGGCACCGCCCGCCCCCTGCTCAAGGTCGTCGACGCGCGCTGAAAGCGGCTTGCGATGATGGGCGCATGTCGTTGACCTTGCATGTCGCGCCCGTTGTCCTGTCGATGGTCGACGCGGAGCCCATCCGCGACGGGGCCGTGCTCGTGGAGGACGGCCGGATCGTCGCGGTGGGCTCACGGGGGGAGTTGGCGTCGGCGGGGGCGCGCGAGCGGGTCTGGCGGGGGGTGCTCACGCCGGGGCTGGTGAACGCGCACGCGCATCTGCAGTACACCGACTTCGGGGATCTGGCGTTGTCCGGGCTGGCGTTTCCGGAGTGGATTCGCACGCTGACCGCGCGGCGGGCCGACTTCTCCGAGGTGATGTGGCAGGAGAGCGCGCGGCGCGGGGTGCATCACATGCTGCGGTCGGGGACGACGGCGGCGGCGGACGTGGTCACCGATCCCTGTGTGTTGGTGCCGGTGGGGCGGTCGGGGCTGCGCGGGATCAGCTACGTCGAGGTGATCGCGGACGACGCGATGTGGACGGGCGGGCGGCGCGCGGCCTTCCTGGAGACGTTGGACGGGGCGAGTGGCGGGCGCGCGTTGGGGGTCTCGCCGCACACGCCGTTCACGGTCGGTACGTCGGTGTTCAAGGAGTGTGTGGCGATCGCGCGCGAGCGCGGTCTGCGACTGCACCCGCACCTGGCGGAGACCGCGCACGAGGCGGAGTTCATCCGACACGGCACCGGCCGGTTCGCGGACATGAACCGGGCGATCGGGATGGCCCTGGAGCTGCTCGACGGCGGCAGCGGCGCCGGCCCGGCGGCCTACCTCGACGGGTTCGCCGGCCTGGGCGCGGACGTACACGTCGCGCACGGGGTGCACCTGGCCGGCGAGGATCGTGCGCTGCTGCGCGCACAGGGCACCGCCGTCGCGCTGTGCGTGCGCTCCAACGCGATCCTGGCGGCGGGTGAGCCGCCGGTCGCCGACTACCTGGCCGAGGGTGCGCCGATCGCGCTGGGCACCGACTCGCTCGCCTCCTCGCCGTCCCTGGACCTGTGGGAAGAAGCGGCGGCGGTCCGGGAACTGGCGGTCCGTCAGGGATATCGCGCGGACGACCTGGACCGGCGCCTGGTCGAGGCGGTCACGATCGGCGGTGCGACGGCGATGGGTGGGCTGGCCGGCGCGGGCACGCTGCGCCCGGGCGGACTCGCCGACCTCGCGGTGTTCGACGTGCCGACGGAGGGTGATCCGTACGCCGCGCTGGTCACGCACGGGACGGGGTCGTGTGTGGCCACGGTGCTCGGCGGGCGGCTGGTGCATCGGCGCTGAGCGGGCCGGGCGGACGTTCGGTCGGCGGAGGTCGCACGATCGTTTCGGCATGGTCGCGCATACGCCCACGGACCCGGGGCAGGCGCTCGGTCAGAACGACACGGTATTCGCAAAGGCCACTTACCGACCCGGGCCCTGTCCGTCCGGGATGAGGAGGCACATCATGTCCGTCGGTACCCGCATTCGTTCCATCGTTCGCGCCGTCACCCCGAGCCGCAGGGGTCGACGCACCGGCGGCGGCCGTGGCGTCGGCATCGGCGCCCGGATCGGCCGCGTCGGTGGCGGCGTCGGGGCGAACCGGCGCGGCGTCGGCGGTGGCGTCGGCCGTCGGTGACGCAGACGCAGGACACGATCGATTCCGGGCGGGTCGCGTATCGCACGCGGCCCGCCCGGTGCGTTGTCCGCCCCACGGCACAAGGGCCCGGTCCGGCGCGAGATGATGGCCGGGTGACTCGAGCATCCCTGGACAAGCAACCGCGTGAAGTCGCGTCGATGTTCGACGCGGTCGCGGCGCGCTACGACCTGACCAACACCGTGTTGTCCATGGGCCAGGACCGGTCCTGGCGCAAGGCCGTGGCCCGGGCCGTGGACGCCCGGCCGGGCGAGCGCGTGCTCGACCTCGCGGCCGGCACCGGTACCTCTTCGCTGCCCTTCCGGGACGCGGGCGCGGACGTGGTGCCGTGCGACTTCTCGGTGGGCATGCTGCGCGAGGGCAAGCGCAAGCACCCCGAACTACCCTTCACCGCGGGCGACGCGACCAGGCTCCCGTTCAAGGACGCCACGTTCGACGCGGTGACCATCTCGTTCGGCCTGCGCAACGTCGAGGACACCCAGGGCGCGCTGCGCGAGATGTTGCGGGTGACCCGGCCGGGCGGCCGACTGGTGGTCTGCGAGTTCAGCCGGCCCACGTGGCGTCCGTTCGAGACGGTGTACGTGGAGTACCTGATGCGCGCGCTGCCGCCGGTGGCCACCGCGGTCAGCAGCAACCCGGACGCGTACGTGTACCTGGCCGAGTCGATCCGCGCGTGGCCCGACCAGGCCGGCCTCGCGGCGCTGATCGGCGGGGCCGGGTGGGTGAACCCGGCCTGGCGCAACCTCACCGGCGGTGTGGTCGCGCTGCATCGGGGCTTCCGGCCGTCCGCGTGACCCACGGGTCGGTCCCGCGCCCGCGCGGGTGAGCGCGGGCCGGCGTGGCATCCCGCGGGGTGGACCACAGGCCGGTCCCGTGCCCGGCGAGTGGCCACAGGCCGGCCCGCCGCCCGCTCCTCATAGACTTGTCCGGCCGGAACCGTCCCGGTTTCGGTACTGCCGCAGAGACTTCCAGGGGAGTCGTCCGTGACCGACGCAGCGCCCGTCACAACCACCAAGCGCGCCGACTCGACGCATGAGGCCGACGTCATCGTGGTCGGGGCCGGTCCGGCCGGATCGACCACGGCGTACCACCTGGCCAAGTCCGGCGTCAGCGTGATCCTGCTGGAGAAGACCGAGTTCCCCCGGGAGAAGGTCTGCGGCGACGGGCTCACCCCGCGCGCGACCAAGCAGCTCATCGCGATGGGTGTGGACACCTCGGTCGAGGCCGGTTGGCTGCCGAACAAGGGTCTGCGGATCCTCGGCGGCGGCATGCGCCTGGAACTGGACTGGCCGGATCTGGCCAGCTATCCCGCGCACGGTCTGGTCCGCAAGCGGGCCGACTTCGACGAGATCCTGGCCCGCCAGGCGGCGTCCGCCGGCGCCAAGCTGTACGAGCGCGCGAACGTCACCGGCCCGATCCTGGACGATCGCACCGGCCGCATCGTGGGCGTCAACGTGCGGATGAACGGCTCGAAGGAGGAGACCGTCTTCCGCGCGCCGATCGTGGTCGCCGCCGACGGCAACTCGACCCGGCTCTCCCTCGCGATGGGCCTGCACCGCCGCGAGGACCGACCGATGGGTGTCGCGGTGCGCACCTACTTCAAGTCCCCGCGCAGCGACGACGACTACCTCGAATCGTGGTTGGAGCTGTGGGACCGCCGCGACGGTCAGGAGAAGCTGCTGCCCGGCTACGGCTGGGTGTTCGGCATGGGTGACGGCACCTCGAACGTGGGCCTGGGCCTGCTGAACACCTCGGCCGCGTTCAAGGACATCGACTACCGCGACCTGCTCAAGGGCTGGGTCTCGGGCATGCCCGAGGAGTGGGGCTACTCCGACGAGAACCAGGAGGGCCCGATCCGCGGTGCCGCCCTCCCGATGGGCTTCAACCGTCAACCGCACTACACCAAGGGCCTGTTGCTGGTCGGCGACGCGGGCGGGATGGTCAACCCGTTCAACGGCGAGGGCATCGCCTACGCGATGGAGTCGGGCGAGATCGCGGCCCAGGTGATCACCCAGGCGGTGGCCAGGCTCACCCCCGAGGGACGCGAGCGCGCGCTGCACGACTACCCGCGCATCCTCAAGCAGACCTACGGCGGCTACTACACGCTGGGTCGGGTGTTCGTGAAGCTGATCGGCGACCCGAGGGTGATGAACTTCGCCACCAAGCACGGTCTGCCGCACCCGATGCTGATGAAGTTCGTGCTCAAGATGCTGGCCAACCTGACCGACCCGCGCGGCGGCGACGCGATGGACCGGATCATCAACGGCATGGTGCGGATCGCGCCCGCGGCGTGAGGCGTGTGGTGCGGGCGTGCCGCGCGGGTGGTCCGCGCGCAGCCCGTGTGTGATGCGCGTAGTGCGTGCGTAGTGGTGGTGTGCTTGGCTCGGCGGCGCACCATCACTACGACTCCGGAGGACTGCTCCCATGCAAGACGCCCGCGACATGCGCGACTTCATCGCCGGACTGCCCAAGTGCGAGCTGCATCTGCACATCGAGGGCACGCTGGAGCCCGAGCTGAAGTTCACGCTGGCCGAGCGCAACGGGATCGAGCTGCCGTACTCCTCGGTCGAGGAGATGCGCGCCTCGTATCGGTTCGACAGCCTCGCGTCGTTCCTCACCGTGTACTACGAGGGCATGCGGGTCCTGGTGCACGAGCCGGACTTCTACGACCTCGCGATGGCGTACCTGCGCAAGGCCGCCGCGCAGAACGTGCGGTACGTGGAGATGTTCTTCGACCCGCAGGCGCACACCGGTCGCGGGGTGCCGTTCGACGTGGTGGTGCGCGGGCTGACCCGGGCGATCGGTGACGCCCGGCGCGAGCTGGGCATCCGGGCCCAGTTGATCATGTGCTTCCTGCGCGACTTCCAGGCCGAGTACGCGATGGCCACCCTGGTGCAGTCGCTGGCGTACCGGGAGTGGATCGTGGGGATCGGGCTCGACTCGGACGAGCGCGGCAATCCGCCGGCCAAGTTCGCCGCCGTGTACGCGCGGGCGCGGGCCGAGGGCTACCGGTTGACCATGCACTGCGACGTCGACCAGGAGAACAGCGTCGAGCACATCCGCCAGGCGATCGAGGACATCGGCGTGGACCGGATCGACCACGGCTCGAACGCGCTGGAGGACGCGAAGCTGGTCGCGGCGATCAAGGAGCGCGGGCTCGGGCTGACCGTGTGCCCGGTCTCGAACTCCTTCGTGGTGGACGGCATCAAGGGCGCGGAGATCCGCCGGATGCTGGACGAGGGCATCCTGGTCACGATCAACTCGGACGACCCCGCCTACATGGACGCGTACGTCCTGGAGAACCTCGAGCGCACCCAGGCCGACCTGGGGCTGAGCCGGGCCGAGGTGGCGCGGTTCGAGTACAACGCGTTCGCGATCTCGTGGTTGCCGGAGGATGTGCGGGACGGGTACGTGGCGGAGTTGGACGCGTATCTGGCGAACACCGCGAGCTGAGCCGCGACATGGGTCGAACTCCCGTGTACGCACGGGAGTTCGACTGTCGGACCGTGCGGGCTAGGGGAGCGGCGCGACCCAGGTGCCCAGGTCCGCGACGTTCTTGAAGTCGAGGCTCTCGACGCGCACGGCGCCCGCGACCGGTCCGGAACGTCCCGGAACAACATTCTCCGCACTACTGTGCATTGCGTGGTACCGTGCAACGCACAAGAGCTGGAGGCGTCATGGATCCGAGTCAGTTGCTCAAGGGAGTGCTGGACCTGGCGGTACTCGCCGTGCTGCGCGAGGAGGACGGCTACGGCTACGACGTACTGCGCAGACTGCGCAAGGCCGGTCTCGACGACGTCGGCGACGCCTCGGTCTACGGCACGCTGCGTCGGCTGTACAACGCCGGACTCCTCACGTCCTATGTGGTGGCGAGCGACGAAGGCCCGAACCGCAAGTACTACGCGCTGAACGAGCCGGGCCGGCTGCGGTTCCGGGAGTCCACCGACACGTGGAACTCGTTCGCCCGGACGATGTCGGAACTGGTGGGGGAGACCCGATGAAGGACACCGCACTGCACCCCGTCGCGGCGGACTACCGCCTCGAGGTCGCCCGCATTCTGGCCGACCTGCCGGTCGCCGAGGCGGAGGAGATCCTGGACGACGTCGAGGTGAACCTGAGCGAGGTGCTCGCCGAACTCGACGAAGTGGTCACCTCCGAGTCGCTGCGCGCCCGACTGGGCACCCCGCACGAGTACGCGGCCGAACTGCGGGCGGCAGCCGGATATCCGCCGCTGACGCCGACCGGAACGAGGCCCCTGTCCCGCATCGGCAAGGTCGAACTCCTGTGCCTGGGACTGTTCCTGGCGCTCGGCGCGGCGTTCGTGACCGGCATCGGGATCGGTGCCGCCGAGGGCGGGCAGGAGCGGTGGTGGATCTTTCCGTGCCTGCTCGGCCTGGCTGTCGAGGCGCTGAACGCGTTGTGGCTGCGTGGTCGCGCGCCGGGACTGCCCGAGATCGCCGCGCTGTCGATCACCGAACGTGCGAGGACTCTCGGGGATTCCTTGCGCACGGGCCGCTGGGCGGAACCCGTACGGTTTCTGATCGGTCTGCAAAGCGCGTGGTGGGTCACCCGGGCGCTGATCGTGGTCGTGCTCGTGCGGGTCCTCGCGGGCGGTGTGTGGTGGCCGGTGGCCGCCGGTGTCCTGGCCCTGGCCGGGTCGTTGTGGTTGGGGCCGCGTGCGGCACACGACCGTCGGCTGTTGTGGGCGGCGGTGCCGATCAACGCGCTCGTGATCGGAGCGGGGATCGGGATGCTCGCCGCGGGACAGTTGACACCGGAGAGCACGACCGAGTACGTGAACAACGCCCCGCCACGGTCGAACTACTACTCGGCCGTGGACGGTCACCCGCTGGACGGCAGCGCCCTGCTGACCACGGAGAGCGGGGGACCGCTGAAGAACATCTATCCCTTCGACGCCCAGGGGCGTCCGCTCAAGGACGTCCTGCTCTTCGACCACAACGGCAAGCAACTCGGCATCGTCGGCGACCAGTACGAACGCTACTGCGGGCCCACGAACCAGTCCGTGGTGCCCAACCGGGAGAGCCTGCCGTTCCCGCAGCCTCGGGTCGTCGGCGACTCGGCGACAGGAAAGTGCCGCGTCGAGGAGGGCACCGCGCCCTTCACGATCGCGATCCCGGTCCGACCGGGCGGGCAGCCCGCGGCGAACCCGATGCCGGGCGCGGCACCGCAGTCCGGTGCGCAGGTTCCGCAGGGCGGTGGGCAACCGCCGCAGACCGTCCCGTCGGCGCCTCCCTCGGCCGGTGCGTCGGGCGCGGTGAACCCGGCGAACCCGCCGGTGAGCCCCACGAGCCCGACCACCCCGCCCGTTTCGCCGAACTCGGCTCCGCCCGCCTCGCAGGCGGGTCCGAAGACCGGGGAGTCGGCGACCGCTCCCGCGGAGAGCGGGAGTTGAGACTCGGGACCCGGGCCCCGACTCGGGTCCCGGGACCGGCGGTCGGGACCGGCGGTCGGGACCGCCGGTCCCGGGCGGCCGATCGTGATACGGGCCGGGTGAGGTATGGGCCGGCAGCCGGTACACCGGGCCCAGCCGGCGTCCTCGGCTCGGCGCCGCGCGGGGCGGATCGACGCCGGGCGCAACCGCGTCCGGTCGATGTCCAGTGCGCGGCAGGAGGGCGGCAAGGGTGTTCAACGGACGTCGAGTGAGCGTTGAACGCGGCGTGGGACAACGGCCGGACGACTTCAGCCCCGGCCGCCGCTCGGCCGCTCGTGACGCATCAGTAAGGTCTCTTATCCATGCTGACGTTTCGTGTTCTGGGAGCGCTCGAAGCGTGGGACGGTGACCGGCCGGCCGACCTGCGCGGCCCGCGCCATCGGGCCGTTCTCGCTCGGCTCGTCCTGGCACGGGGGCACGTCGTACCGGTCGACCGGTTGATCGAGGACCTGTGGCACGGCGAGTCGCCGCATCGCGCGCTCGGCTCCGTACAGACCTTCGTGTCGCACCTGCGCCGTGCGCTGGAACCCGACCGCGCGCCGCGTACGCCCTCGACCGTATTGGTGACCGCGCCGCCCGGATACGCGTTCCGGGTCGGCACGGACGAGGTCGACGCGTGGCGCTTCGAGGCCCTGGTGCACCGGGCCGGCGGCCTGTTGGCGGCCGGTACCGCCGAGGAGGCGCTGCGTGAGTTGACCGCGGCGCTGGACCTGTGGCGTGGGCCCGCGTACGCGCAGTTCGCCGACGAGCCGTGGGCCCGGCCCGAGGCGGCGCGGCTGGAGGAACTGCGGTTGGTCGCGGTCGAGCGCCGGGCCGAGGCGGGGCTCGCGATCGGGCAGGCGTCCGGGATCGTGCCGGGGTTGGAGGCGCACGCGGCGGCCCACCCACTACGCGAGGAGAGTTGGCGATTGCTCGCGCTGGCGATGTACCGATGCGCGCGTCAGGGCGACGCGTTGGCCGTGCTGCGCCGGGTACGCACCGCGCTGCGCGAGGAGTTGGGCGTCGAGCCGGGGGCGCGGTTGCAGCGACTGGAGGCGGACATCCTGGCGCACGCCGCCGAGTTGGACGCCCCGGCAGCGGTGTCGACCCCGGCCGGAACGGCGACCGGGACCGCCGCGCCGCGTGAGGTTCCGGGCCTGGCGCAGGCTGCCGACGAGGCGACGGAGGACGGATTCGTGCCGCGGACGACCACCCTGATCGGCCGGGCGGTGGAGACCGCGACCCTGCTGGCCGCGGCGAAGCGGGCCGACGGGCGGCTCTCGGTCGCCCTGGTCAGCGGCGATCCGGGCGAGGGCAAGACCGCGTTGACCGAGCACGTACGGGAGTTGCTGGCCGCCGAGGGCTGGCGGGCCGCCTGGGGGCGCTGCCCCGAGTCCGGCGGTGCACCGGCCGGGTGGCCGTGGACCCAGATGTTGCGCACGCTCGCCGCGGTGAGTCCGCCGGACGAGGAGACCGCGCGGGTGCTCGCACCCTTGCTGGCCGACTCGTTCGTCCCGGTCGGCGATCAGGCCGCGGCGAAGTTGATGCTGCATCAGGCGGTGGTGGGCTACCTGGCCCGGGCCACCGCCGAGACGCCGTGGCTGCTGGTGCTGGACGACGTGCACCGCGCGGACGAGGAGACCTTGGCGCTGTTGTGCCACCTGGCCACCGACCGGGACGCGGCCGGGCGGGTGTTGCTCGTGGTCACCTACCGGCACAACGAGGTCGGAGACCTGCTCGCCGACGCGCTCGCCCGGCTGGCACGATGCGGCCCGGAACGCGTCGAACTCACCGGCCTGGCCCCGGAGGCGGTCGCCGACCTGGTGCGCGGCGCGGTTTCGGCGGCGATCGACGAGGACACCGTACGGGCGATCGTGGACCGTACGGCGGGCAACCCGTTCTACGTCCTGGAGACCGCCCGGGTGCTCGCGGCCGAGGGCGCGCACGCGGCGGTGTCCGAGGTCCCGGTCGGGGTGCGGGACGTGATCCGGCGGCATGTCGCGGGGCTGCCGAAGGCCGCCCAGGAGGTGCTCAAGCAGGCTTGTGTGCTCGGCCGGGACATCGACGTGGACGTGCTGTTGGCGCAGGGCAACGCGGACGAGGACACCGTGCTGGACGCGGTCGAGTCGGCGCTGCTGACCGGGCTGCTCGTCGAGCCGGACGCGGGCCAACTGCGGTTCACCCACGCGCTGGTGCGGGACACGCTGTACGAGGACCTGTCCCAGCTTCGCCGGGCCCGGATGCACGCGCGCACGGCCGAGGCGATCGAGGCCGTGCGGCCTCGGGACGTGGCCGCGCTGGCGCATCACTACCTGGCCTCGGCGTCGCGGGCGACGGCGGCGAAGGCCACCCACTTCGCGCGCTTGGCGGCGCTCGACGCGGAGATCCACTTCGCGTATCGCGAGGCCGCGCAGTTGTGGCGGGGCGCGCTGACGGCCTTCGAGTGGTCGGGGGCCGCGGACGACGCGGCCCGCAAGGAGATGGAGGCGGGAGTCGAGCGCTCGCTTGCCCAGTCGGGGGACCACAGCCAGGGATAGGGGCGTGGCGGCCTCTCGGGGTCGACGGCTTCGGATCGACCGCTTCGGGCCGAGCGCTTCGTCCGACCGGCCCGGCCGGACGGGACGGCCTGCTCCGAGGGGTCGGAACGGCCTTCTCGGTGCGCGTCGTTCCTGCCGGCGGAGCTCTTCCGGGAGCCTTGCCCACGCCGCGACGCACCCCGCGTCCGCGCCGTGCCGGTGCGGTGCGGAGTGCGTCGCGGTCGAGGCTAGGCCGGGATGTGCGGGGCGATGATGGCGGCGTAGTTGGCTTCGCCTCGGCGGTTGGGGTGCAGCGGGGCCGCGAGGTCGGTGGGGACGTAGCCCTCGACCCACTTGGCCGAGGGGGCCTGGCAGGCGTCGTGCCCGGTGCTCGGTCCGGCCACGTCCACGTAGGTGGCGCCGTGGCCCGCGGCTTGGGCGGCGATGGCCGTGTTGAGCCGGTTCACGCTGCCCTGGAGGTAGTCCGCGTCGACGCCGAGGACCGGCTGGTACGGCCAGCAGCCGCCGGGCTTGATGTACAGGCCGTATCCGGTGACCACGATCCTTGCCTGGGGCGCGCGTTGGTGGATCCCGGCGAGCACCGCGCCGAGCTTGGGCGCGAACGCGTCGATGCGCTGCGCGATCTGGTCGACGCCGCCGGCCGTCCACTTGTCCTTGCACGGGGTCGCGAACGGGTTGAGCGTCGCGCAGCCCTGCGCCACGCCGACCAGGCCGACGTCGTTGCCGCCGATGGTGAGGGTGACCAGCGTGGTGTCCGCACTCAGCGCGTCGAACTGCGGCGGTGCCTCGCCCATGTCGATGCCGCCGAGGGACAGGTGTTGCGGCGAGGTCATGTCGTTGCTGTCCGCACCGCTACAGGTCACGTCGCGCAGCTCGGCGACGTTCAGGCGCGCGGCGAGCACGTGTGCGTAGTTGTTGGTGGACCGACCGCACGCGAGCGGCCCGGTGATGTCCGGGATCAGCGGACCCGAGGCCATCGAGTCGCCGAGCGCGACGTAGACCTGACGATCCGCCGCACCCGCCGGCCCGGTCGCGGCGACCAGACCGGCCAGTGCCAGTGCGCTCGCCGCGATCGCCGCCGCCGTCCCGCGCCCGAACCGGCGCAGCCGGCCGGGTGGATTCCGTGGACTGTTGTGCAGCCGACTCCTCATGCGTGCCGCAGAGTTCATGACGACTCCCGCCGGTCGTGGAATGTCCCACGCGTCATCATGCAGACTCGGACACAGCGGCTTAACTGGTGAGTAACACAGACTTTCCGGGAGGTCCCTGTGACACGTGACAACCCGCCGCGTGACCGGGCGCCCACCACCCGCGAGCGCCCGCCCGTCGAACGACCGCGGCGCGGCCCGCTGCGCATCGGCGGGCGGCCCGTGGCGGCCCGACTGCGGGCCGGTGCGCCGCGGTTGACCAGGGAGGTGCTGGACCGGCTGCCCGCCGAGCTGCCCGCGTACGCGGCGCTGCCGGCCGAGGAACTGGCCGGGGACATCGCCGAGATCGTGCAGCACACCGTGCGCCTGTTCGCCGATGTCGTGGAGGGCCGGCTCGCGGCCTGCGACGCCGATCTCGCGCCACAGCGCGCCTCGGCGGCCCAACGGGCGGAGGAGGGCGTACCGCTCGACGCGATTCTGACCGCCTATCAGATCGGCGTGGAGATGTGCTGGCGGGAGATCACCGGTCAGGCCCGTCCGGAGGAACTCGCTGACGTCCTGGCCCTGTTCGCCGACCTGCTCGCGCTCCAGCGGGCCATCGTCACGGCGGTCAGCTCGGCCTATCTGGAGGCGTGCCGACTGGCGGCCGGCCCGGAACAGAGCGGCCGGCACGAGCTGTTCGCGGCGTTGTTGGCGGGCGAATCGGCGGACGCGGTCGCCGGGCGGACGGGGATGCGCCCGGCGGCCCGGTACCTGGTGCTGACACTGGCCCTGGCAGCGCACCCGGACGAGGCCAGGCCCGGTCCGTGCGCGGTCATCGCCGCGCGGCGCAAGCTGCGCCGGATCCGGCGGGCCCTGGACGCATTCACCGGCGCGCCCGCGCTGGCCGCGCTCGACCCGCGCGGCGGGACGGTGCTGCTGCCGGTGGACACCGCGCCGGGCTGGCCCGAGGTACGCGCCCTGATCGCACACGCGGCGCACGCGGCCGACACCGCGATCACCGCGTCGGCCGCGCTCACCGAGCCGACCGGGATCCCGGACGCGGTGGACCGCAACGCCGAGGTGCTGCGCCTGGTCCGCGGCAGTGGCCGCGGCCCCGGCCTGTACCTGCTCGCCGACGTGCTGCTGGACTACCAACTCAGCCGCCCGAGCGCGGCGTTGCCCGGTCTGGCCGGCCTGCTCGCGCCGCTCGACCGCAGGCCCGAACTGCTGCTGACGCTGGAGACCTACCTGGCCCACAGCCGCGACCGCCGAGCCACCGCCGCGACGCTGCACCTGCACCCGAACACCGTGGACTACCGCATCCGCCGGGTGACCGGGCTCACCGGGTTGTCCCCGGGCCGTGCCGACGACCTGCATCGCCTGAACGCGGCGCTGGTGGCCCGGCGCACTCTGCGCACGGACGGAGTGGGCGGGGGACTCGGGGGTGCCTGAAGCGAGCGCGTTTCGTGCTGTGCGGACGGGTCGGCGGTGAAGAGCCGGTTCGCCCCTTCGGGTCGGTGCCGAAGAGCCGGTTCAGCACCGTCGGGTCAGCGGCGAAGGGCCGGGTACAGCACCGTCGGGTCAGCGGCGAAGGGCCGGGTACAGCACTTCCGGGTCGGCGGACAGGGCAGCCTTGGCGTCGCGGCTGTAGTGGTCGACGAGGACCTCGTACAGCTCGGCCTCGACCGCGTCGAAGGTCTGCGCGGCGACGTCGGCCGGGGCGATCTTGGGCAGCTGTACGCCCGCCGCCATGTCGGTGTCGATGAAGCCCGCGTGCACGCCGACCACCAGGGTGCCCTGGGCGGCGAGTTCGAGGCGCAACGCGTTGGTCAGCGACCAGGCGGCGGCCTTGGAGGCGCTGTACGAGCCGACTCGGGGGATGGTCATGAAGGACAGCACGGAGAGCATGTTGACCAGCGCGCCGCCGCCGTTGCGGGCCAGGACGGGGGCGAACGCGCGGCTCAGCGAGAGGGTGCCGAAGTAGTTGGTCTCGATCTCCGCGCGGGCCGGGTCCAGGCTCTCCGCGGTCAGGAACGAGGCGGCGCGGGAGACGCCCGCGTTGTTGACGAGCAGGTCCACGTCGTCGAGTCGGCGGGCGACCTCGGCCACCTGGTCGGGATCGGTGATGTCCAGCTCGATCGGCACGACCCCGGGGTCGGTGACGGTGCCCGGGTCGCGGGCGCCGGCGTATACGGTGCGCGCGCCGCGTTCGACCAGTGCGCGGGTGAAGGCGCGGCCGAGGCCGCGGTTGGCCCCGGTGACGAGGGCTACCGAACCTGCGATCTTCATGCGGGTGCTTCTTTCGGGATCGGGAGAGTGGAACCGCGGTACGGGTCGCCGGGTCGCCGGGTCGTGGGCCGTCGGTCGAGGCGGGCGGACGAGTGGATCAGGTGAGGCGCTCGATGATGGTGACGTTGGCCATGCCGCCGCCTTCGCACATGGTCTGCAGGCCGTAGCGGCCGTTGCTGCGTTCGAGTTCGTTGAGCAGCGTGGCCAGCAGTTTGGTGCCGCTCGCGCCCAGCGGGTGCCCGAGCGCGATCGCACCGCCGTTGACGTTGACCCGCTCCGGGTCCGCGCCGGTCGCCCGCTGCCAGGCGAGGACCACGGACGCGAACGCCTCGTTGATCTCGACCCGGTCGATGTCGTCCAGGGACAGGCCGGTGCGTTCCAGCGCCCGGGCGGTCGCCGGGATCGGTCCGGTCAACATCATCACCGGGTCGTCGCCGAGCACGGTGAGGTGATGGATCCGGGCGCGCGGGCGCAATCCGTGTACCCGCAGGGCGCGTTCGGAGACCACGAGGGCGGCCGAGGCGCCGTCGGAGATCTGGCTCGCGAGCGCCGCGGTGATCCGGCCGTCGGGGCGCAGGGTGGGCAGCGAGCGGATCTTGGCCAGGTCCGGCTCGCGCGGGCCCTCGTCCCGGGTGACCTCGCCGTACGGCACGATCTCGTTGGCGAAGCGACCCTCGCGCTGGGCGCGCAGCGCGCGTTCGTGCGAGGTGATCGCGAACGTCTCCATCTCCTCCCGGGTCAGGCCCCAGCGCTCGGCGATCAGTTCGGCCGCGCGGAACTGGGTGATCTCCTGGTCGCCGAACCGGTCCCGCCAGCCCTGCGCGCCGTCGTACGGGGTCTCGAAGCCGAACTCCCGTCCGGCGCGCAGCGACGCGGAGATCGGCACGGCGCTCATGTTCTGTACGCCGCCGGCGACCACGACGTCGGCGGTGCCGCTGAGTACGGCCTGCGCGGCGAAGTGCACGGCCTGCTGGGAGGAGCCGCACTGGCGGTCGATGGTGGTGCCCGGGACGCTCGTCGGGAGACCGGCGGACAGCCAGGAGGTGCGGGCGACGTTGCCGGCCTGCGGGCCGATCACGTCGAGGCAGCCGAAGATCACGTCGTCCACGGCGGCGGGATCGAGGCCGGTGCCGTCGATCAGGCCGCGCAGGACGTGCGCGCCGAGGTCGGCGGGGTGAACCTTGGCGAGGCCCCCGTTGCGCCTGCCGACCGGGGTTCGGATGGCGTCGACGATGTACGCCTCGTTGCTCATGAGCGGCCGCCTTTCGACAGGGGCGTGCGATCGGGCCCGGCGGCGTCCGCGCGCTGCGGCGAGCCGTCCGAGGCCATAGAGTTGGAAAATCAAACTCACTTTTCGTCAACGTAGCGCGAGTGGGTTGGAGATGGCAACCTTGTCGGTGTGATCGTCATGAGTGGTTCCTCGAACGGTTCGTCCGCCGACGACTCGACGGCGCCCGCCGCCGGCTCCGCAGCCCCGTCCCGGTCCGGACGCGGCCCGGTCGGGCGGCCGTGTTCGGTCGCGGCCACGCTGTCGGTGGTGGGCGAGAAGTGGGCGCTGCTCGCCGTCCGCGAGCTGAGCTTCGGCAATCACCGCTTCGACGCGATCGCGCGCAACACCGGCGCGCCGCGCGACATCCTCACCACCAGGCTGCGCGCGCTGGAGGCGGCCGGGATTCTGGAACGCCGCCGCTACCAGGAGCGCCCGCCGCGCTTCGAGTACCACCTGACCGACCAGGGCCGCGACCTCGCGCCCGTATTGCAGACCCTGGCCTCCTGGGGCGACCGCTGGCTGACCGAAGAGCCGCCGGTGGTGTTCGAGCACGGCGACCACGAGTTGGACGTCGCGGTGATGTGCCGGGGCTGCGGCCGGGAGGTCGAGGCGGGCAGCGTGCGGATCCACGTCCACGCGAAGGGGTGGGACCGGGCGGGACCGGTGGGGTGAGGGGCCGGCGGGTGTCCTCGCGGGCCCGGGTGGGTGTGGGCGGCGCCGCCGGATCGGTTTGGGACGAGCCGACCGGTCGCGTCGTGGGTCGGGTGCCGGCCGGTCGTCGGGTCGTCCGCTTGGCCCTGACGCCGTGTGCGGCCGTTGACCGGGAGGCTTCATGTTCACCAATCGGAGACTTCGCCGGGCACCGCCGCGTATCGGTCCGAATGTCGCGCCGCTACGACGCGATCGGACTACTGCGGCCTGCCCACGTCGATCCGGCCGGTGGCTTACCGCTTCTGCGAGGTGGGCCAACTCGCCCGACTGAACCGGGTGATCGCGCTCAAGGATCTTGGCTTCACCCTCCACCAGGCACGCAGCAGCCTGGCGGAGCGGGTGAGCGTCGGCGAACTGCGCGGGACGTTGCGCCTGCGGCAGGCCGAATCCTCGCCGCAGTGGCGGCGGACGCGATGCGGCCGGCCCACGTCGAGGCGAGGCTCAGGACGATCGAAGCCGAGGGAGAATGCCCACCCACGACATCGTGATCAAGCGCATCCCGGCGGTCCGCGTCCAGACCGGGCAGGGTCAGGAGCCGGGTCGCCGAGTCGACCGCGACCACCGTCGCCGGCGCCGACGGCCGGAGGGGATCGGACCGATCATCGGCCCGCTGTACGACCGACTGTGCCGCCGCCTCGCGGCTGCGGGCGTGGTCCCGACCGGACCGGGCATCGCCTATTACTAGGCCACGCCGGACGAGGAGGACACGCTCGTCATCCACGCCGGCACGACCATCGCGGCGGAGCACCGAGCCGGCGTCGGCGTGGACTTCGACTTCGGATCGTGGACCTGCCCGAGATCGAGTGTGTCGCGAGGTATGTCCATCGCGGATCCATGGACAACGTGATGACCGGCGTCCAGGCGATGGCGAGATGGATCGATGCCAACGGATATCGCTCGCTGGGATACGCCCGAGAGCTCTACCTCGAATGCCCGGCGACCCGGAGCGGTGGGTGACGGAATTCCAGGAGCCGATCACCCCCGGCCGGACCGGGATGCCGGCCGGGTGATCGTACGGGCGGCCGATCGCCGCCGTCACCCGCGCGGGTTACCTCACAGCGGGCGGAACAGGCGCGCCAGGTCCGGCCCGGCGGATGTGGCGACCATCGCCGCCAACACCCGTCGCACGGCGGCCACATCCTCCGCGCCGACCTGCTGCGTCAACCTGCCCTCGTACGCGGCGTGGAACTCACGTACCGCCGTCAACATCGCCACCCCGCCCGGTGCCAGGTGCAAGCGCTTCGCGCGCTTGTCCGTCGGGTCCGGGCGGCGTTCGACATAGCCGACGGCCACCATCTCGTCGACCACCTTCGCCGCGCCCTGCGCGGTGATCCCGAGCCGTTCGCCGAGCTGCGTGGCGGTCGTCGCCTCCCGGTCCAAGGTGCGTAGCACGAAGCCGTACGACGACCCCATCACCGGGAACCCGCGTTCCGCCAAGTGGGCGTGCAGCTCTCGGACGAAGGCTTGGTAGGCGTTCCCCAACAACAGTCCGAAGTCCACGCTTGACGTCCTTCCCGGAAATATGCTCAACTCTGGTTGTACACCTTGGTTGAATACTCTACCGGAAGGAACCACGATGCCTCTCATCAAAGCCGCCGACGCGCCGCTCTTCGAAGCTCCGCTGATGACCGCCATCGGCCTCGCCGCCCCGAGCCGCGGCTCGAAGGAGAACAGCGTCTGGCGCTTCACCATGCACCCGGGCAACCTCGGCCGCGAACACGCAGTCACCCGCGAGGAGATCTTCATCGCGATCAGTGGCAAGGCGGTCGTCACGATCGACGGTGAAACGCGCGACTTCCACGCCGGTGACGCCCTCATCGTCCCCGCACATGTGCCCTTCGGCATCGCCGTCCCGGGCGACGAGCCCTTCGAGGCGATCGCGATCCTGCCCGTCGGCGGGCAGGCCCGGATGGGTGGCGACCTGATCGATCCGCCGTGGGCCCAGTAGA
Organism: Embleya sp. NPDC025285; assembly: GCF_055558835.1. Taxonomy (NCBI): domain Bacteria; kingdom Bacillati; phylum Actinomycetota; class Actinomycetes; order Kitasatosporales; family Streptomycetaceae; genus Embleya; species Embleya sp. NPDC025285. The sequence goes on along the minus strand of NZ_JBVHLU010000114.1, from coordinate 2,459 downwards.
TCCTTCACTCCTGATTCTCTCCACTTCCGCTTCCGCCTCCGCTCCCCGCGCCGGCGACCTGCCTCCGGGAGACGCCCCCCATGCCGTTCATCGCCGCCGCCGAAGCGCCCGTCTTCGAGAACCCGCACGCGACCTTTGTCGGCCTCGCCGCCCCGAGCCGTGGTTCCACCGAGAACGCGGCATGGCGGCTCACCCTCAAGCCGGGCACCTCATCCCCGCCGCACGCGCTCACCAGGGAGGAGATCTTCGTCGCGTTGTCGGGTCGGCTCACCGTCACCATGGACGGCGAGACCTTCGACGTCGAACCTGGCGATGCGTTGGTCGTCCCGGCCGACACCTCGTTCGCCCTGGCCAACCACGGCACCGACCCGTTCGAGGCGGTTGTCGTCCTTCCGGTCGGCGGCAAGGGACTCATCCCCGGCCAAGAGCCCTTCGTCGCCCCATGGGCTCGGTAGGGCCTTACCCGGTGGGCCCGGTAGCCGCCCTACAGTCCCAGGCCCGCGCGCAGCGTCGCCGCGTCCAGCATTCGGCCGTACACGTTGTAGACGGCGCTGCCTGGCCGGAACGCGCGGCCTTCGGCGAGCGGTCCGGCGTCGTTGACGTCCAAACCGATGGCGTCGACGGGCGCCTCCGCCGCCTCCGCCGCCGCGTCGTCGCCGGCCGGTGGCAACGCGCTGCGATCGGCGGCGCCGGCGGGACGCCCGGCCCTCACCAAGTGCTCGACATGGATCGGGTTGACAGCTTCACGACGCGCGCCGACAAACGTGCCGCATCGAGCGCCCGTCGATGCCGGCTCAGCGGTGTGGGCGCGCCTCCCATGCCAAATCGGCGCCCCGGGTGCGTGCCGCTCCGCTCTCGCGTCGCCGTACGGCACTCGACCGCCACAACGAGGCCCACTGGCCCGCGGTCAAGTCCTTGGGCAAAGCGTGCGGCGAGAGGTACTCGTTTCGGAACCACGTGCGCAGCCCGGGCGCCGCGAACCTCCCCGTCCGGTCGAGGACTTCGCGCAGCCCGCGTCCCGGTCCGGTGAACACCTCGCGCACCAACTGCTGGTACGGGCCGGGTCGTTCATCGATCAGGGGGATATCCCGGCGCGTCATCGTGAGCAGCCCGCCGTCCACCGACGGCATCGGCCGGAACGCCCGAGCCGGCACGCGCGCGTGCAGCCCGAACTCGAACCACGGCCACCAGGCCGCCGTCAGCATCGTCGCCCCGCCCACGCCCGCCCGCCGCCGGGCCACCTCCCACTGCACCAGCAACACCGCGCTCCGCCAGTGCTCCGTTTCCAACAGTCGTCGCAACACAGAGGTGGTCAGATGAAACGGCAGATTCCCCACCACGGTGTGCGGCTCGCGCGGAAACCGGAACCGCAGTACGTCGGCGGCCACGACCTCGACGTGTCCGGGCACCCTTCGAGCCAGCCGTCGGGCGCGCTTCGGATCGAGCTCGACCGCCGTGATCGGCCGCCCGGTCCGAGCGAGCGGCAACGTGATGGCGCCGTCGCCGGGCCCGATCTCGACGATCGGCCCGGACGTATGGGCGACCAGGTCCTCGAAGAGCGCGATCACCGCACGATCGACAAGGAAGTTCTGACCAAGCTCATGACGTCCACCATGAGTGGGATAAGGCACGAGGGGCTCCGCAAAGGCAGTTCGGAGCCGGGCAGCACGAATCGGCCGCACCGGCGAATGGACCCGAAGTGCGGCGGAACTCGGAGAGAAGAGACCCTCGGCCCGCCGCTAGAAGCGGCGAGTCCTCGTGAAGGCTGAAGCGAACATGCCCCGACCATAGCCCGACACCCGCGCCGTCCTCGAACCCATTTTCCGGCCCGGGGTCAGGATGCGGGCGGGCCTCGGTCGGGACGGGAGTGGAGCTCGGTACGGATCGGTTCGACTGGTAGGTGGTCGGCTGCGCCAACCGGCACGACGGCGCGGCGTGCGCGCTTGAGCGGGGGCCGGGTGAGGGAGGGCCTCTGCTCGCCCGGGATGCCCACGGAGCAGGTCTGGGACTGTCACGGTTCGTTACGCGCATACGTAGGAGCCGGGGCGAGCCGGCCGGAGCCGGCGACAACGGTTCGATCGGCAAGTGCCGTACCGACGACCTCAGGGCCACCGCGCAGGACGCCACCATCAGCGGCGACGACGAACTCACCGTCATGGTGACGTTCAAGAACATCGGTCACAACTGCACGATGTCCGGATTCGCGGGCGTCGACCTCCAGACCGCCAAGGGGCCCCTGTCCGCCGAGCGCCTCGGCGCGCCGGCCGACCCGTTCGTCCTCAAGAGCGACAAGTCCGTGTCCTTCGGCGTCACCTACCCCGGCGGCGCCACCGGCGACTACGGCGTCAAGGTCACGGGCCTGCAGGTCACCCCGCCCGGAGAGACCAGGACCATCACCCTGAACTGGCCCGGCACCCCCACCGTGCCGGTCGTCGACGGCGCCGGCTCCCCGATCAACG
>NZ_JBVHLU010000113.1:0-33432 GCF_055558835.1 Embleya sp. NPDC025285 | reverse complement strand
CCCCCCCCCCCCCCCCCCCCCCCCCCCCCCCCCCCCCCCCCCCCCCCCCCCACACACCCCCCCCCCCCCCCCCCCCCCCCCTGGGACGGGCGCGGCCTTCGTCTGCGGGATCGACTTCGGCGGCACCAAGATCGCGTTGGCCACCGCGCGTCCCGACGGCACGGTGTTGGCGAGGGACCGGCTGATCACCGACGCCCGCGAGGGCGCGGTCCAGGCGGTCCGGCGCGCGATCGAGGCGGCCCGCGAACTCGTCGCGCGGACGGCCGCGGCCACGGGAGCACACTGCTCGGTGGTCGGCGCGGTCAGTCCCGGCATCGTGCTGCCCGACCGCATCCTGCTCGCGCCCAACGTGCCCGGCTGGCAGGACCTGGCCCTGGCGGGCACGTTGAGCGAGGGCCTGGGCCTGGCCCCGGAGCGGGTCGCGGTCGGCAACGACGCCAAGGCCGCCGCGCTGGCGGAATCGCGCTGGGGCGCGCTGCGCGGCGCGGATCCGGCGATCCTGCTCACCGTCGGCACCGGGATCGCCGCGGCGATCGTGCTCGGCGGGCGGGTGGTGACCGGCGCGAACGGGGCGGCCGGCGAGATCGGCTACCTGCTGCGCGGGCGCGCCGACACCGGATTCGGCGTGGGACGCGCACCCCTGGAGGAGTACACCTCCGGCATCGGGTTGGCCACGCGCGGCGGTGAACTCCTCGGCCGCGAGGTGGACGCCGCCGCGCTGTTCGCCGATCCGGATCCACGCGTGCGCGCACTCGTCGACGAGGCACTGGACGAACTGGCTGTACACGTCGCCAACGTGGCGATCACGCTGGACGTGGAACGGATCGCGGTCACCGGCGGCCTGATGCACTCCGCCCCTCGGGTGCTTGCGGCGCTGGCCGCGCGGGTGCGCGCGGCGCTGCCGTTCCCGCCCGACGTGGTGCCGGCGCGCTTCCTCCAGGACGCCTCGCTGCGGGGCGCGCTCTCGCTGGCCGCGGAGATCCTGCCGCGGTACCCGGGGGCCGGCGCCGGGGTGGGCTCGAACGCCGGTCGGGCCTGACCGGGCCCGGCTTCGGTCGGTCGGTCGGTGTCGACGGGGTCCGGCCTTGACAGGTCGGCCTCGGCGGCCGCGGCCTCAATCGCGGCTCGCCCCGGCCGGGTTCGCCCCGGTGCTGTCCGGGCCGAGGACGTCCGGGCCGAGGACGTCCGGGCCGGCGGCACCCGGCTCGGCAGGGACGTAGCGCTGGAACTCCCAGGGGTCGTGCGCGGAGAAGACCTCGACCTCGTCGCCGTGCAGGCGGGCGAGTTCGCGCAGGCGGGCGTGGTTGCCCAGGCGCAACGGGCGGTCCACCTCCCCGGCGAGTTGCACGACGTCCATCAGCGGGTGCGATCGGGGAGCGTCCGGGTCGACCTCGCCGTGGTAGAAGTACGCGTCGCCGGCGTGCAGCAGCCAGCGGTCGCCGATGTCCAGGGCGACCGCGCTGTGGCCCTCGGTGTGGCCGCCGAGCGGGACCAGCAGGATCTCCTCGGGCAGCCCGTCGAGTCGGCGAACCGCGTCGAAGCCGAACCAGGGGTCGCCCTGTTCACCGGCATAGGTCGCCCATCGCGGGCCGTGCGCGAGTTGCGCGACGCGGTAGCGGTCGGCGTCCCCGGCGATGCCCGCCGCGTGTTCGGCCTTGTGCACGTGCACGGTGGCGTGCGGGAAGTCGGCCAGGCCGCCCGCGTGGTCGCGGTCGAGATGGGTGAGCACGATGTGCCGCACGTCCAAGGGGTCGTACCCGAGCCGGCGGACCTGGTGCAGGGCGGTCTCGTGCAGGTCCAGCACGGGCGCGGCGTAGCCGACCCAATCCGCGCCGAGGTATTCGTCCGGATGCAGCACGTCGTTGGTGCCCAGGCCGGTCTCCACCAGGACGAGGCCGGCCGAGTCGGTCTCCACGAGCAGGCAGTGGCAGACCGCGCGGGCCGGGAGCAGCGGACTGTCCGGGCCGTCGGCGGGGTCGATCTCGACCATGGAGCCGCAGTTGAGGTGATGTACGCGCATGGTGGATGCACTCGCTCTCGTCGGGTGTGGTGTTGCCACGGGCAGGGGCCGGTGCGCGCGGCTCTACGCGGCGTCGATCGACTGCTCGACCAGGGCGCCCAGTTGCTCGCCGAGCGTGTGCAGGACGGTGCCGTCGCGACGCACCTTGGCGAGCAGGATCGCGCCCTGGAGGGCGGACAGGATCAGCGTGGCCAGCGGCTCGGTCTCCGGTTCGGCGACGCCCCAGTGACCCAACGCGCGGGAGAGGCCGGCCAGCCAGGACGCGTACGCCTGATCGCACGAGGCCCGGATCGGTTCGCTGTCGGCCGACGCCTCCAGCGCGACCGTGGCGATCGGGCAGCCGCTGTGGAAGTCCGTCGTGGTGAGGTTGTCGGCGAACAGCGCGGCGATCCCGGCGAGCGCGTCCCGAGGGCCCCGCGCCGCCCTCACCACGGCGGCCAGGCGTTCGCCGACCTCGCCGCCGGAGCGGGTGATCGCCTCGGCGGCGAGTTGCTCCTTGCCGCCGGGGAAGTGGAAGTAGAGCGACCCCTTGGGGGCGTTGCTGTCGGCCAGCACCTGATTCAGGCCGGTGCCGGAGTACCCCTGCCGTTGGAAGAGATCGGCGGCGGTGCCCAGTACCCGATCGCGCGTGTCGTTGTTTCTTGCCATGTGTCGATAGTAGGTAGACCGGTCTATGAAAACTAGACCGGTCTACCTACTTTCTTCATCGCGGATCCTCCCGGGCGATGCGTCGATGGCCGATCGGGGCCGGGTCGGCGCCGGGCGATCGGTACGCGGCCGTCGCCGTGCGGCAGGCGGTCAGCGGTCCGCGGCGGGCCGGCAGCGGCGCACCCAGTACGCGTAGGTCAGTGCCAGGAGCATCGGCCCCCACAACATTCCGGGCGCGACGCACACCCGAGCCGGCGTCAGCCACCCTACGTTGGAGAACCCGACGCCCTCGTCCAACAGGCCGAACCAGGACAGCAGTACGGGTGCCCGGAACGCGGTCACCGCCAGGCCGCCGAGCGTCGCGGGGACGATCACCGCGTACGGCGAGAGCCGCTTGCCGCCGATGAACGGCAGCCACGCGGGCGCCACTTCGCCCCATCCGCGGACCAGGCCGAGGCAGAGCAGCCCCAGCGCCTCGGTGATCGCGCTGAGCATGAGTACATACGGGAGGCTGATCCAGACGACCGGCATCTCTTCCTCGTCGAGCATGCCCATCTCGAAGCCCAGCCCGAACGGCAGGCGCCACAGGCACTGCGGCAACAGCACCCACGGGATCGCGTACGCGATCCGGACCGCCCAGCGCGGGACGGGACGCTCGGTGTCGGCGGGAGTCGGCTTCGGGTGCAATGTGTTGAGGATCTTCACGCCCCAACCGTCGCGGACCCGGGGTTGCCGCGACGTCCGTCGCGGGAGGGGTGATCGGTGCGACCGGGGAAGGACCCGCGGCCCACTCCGGGCAGGGGCCACTTGCTCGCGAACGGGCCCGCAGGGGCGGCACGGATCATCGGAAACCGGTGGATTCGGGCACGATCGCCTCCGGCGGGGCGCGCCTCGAACGCCGGTACGCAGGACGAGGCGTGGGCGCAAGGGGCGCCGGCGATGATCTCCCGGGCCCACCCGGGTGGCAGCCGGGGCCCGGCACCCGACCAGGGGAGTGACCCGAAGGGCCGGGGAGAACTCGGCCGGTGGCGGGGCGAGTTCTCCCCGAGCCCGGGCCGCCGTGACGTGTCTCACCAGCCACCGTCGAAGAAGGCCGCGAGTGCGGGCCTGGAGTCCCTCGCCGTGCTCGTGTTCGCCACCCCGACGACGATCAGGACCAGTGCCGACAGCGCCGCGAGCACACCGAACCACGCCGACAGGCGCCGCGTTCGCCGATCGGAGGACTTCGTGCCGGCGAACCGCCGCCACGCCGCCACGCTCACGCCGATCAGCACGAGCGCCACGACGGCGGCGATCACGGCCATCGCCACGTGGTAGCGGGCGAAGTCGCCGATCATCAGGTCGAGCGGAGGCGGGGTTCGGTCGGCGGTGCCGGCGGGGGCGGCCAGGTGCTGTCTGACCTGACCGAGCACGCCCGCGAGTTCCCCGTCGGTCGCGCCGGTCGGCAACATCGACAACAGTGAGGCGAAAGGTGCCACCGCACCCTGGATGTTGGCCATTACGGTCACCGACGCGAACAGCGCGCACAGCGTAACGAGAACACCGGCCGCGGCAAAGGCGGTTCGCCATCCCGCGCCGAGATCGCCCGCCTTCAGGAATGCCTTCACCACGAGCGCGCCGAGCGCGACGAGCACGATCAGCAGGATGGCGGCGATCACGGCCTTGGCCACGTGAAAACGGAACCAGTAGTCGATCACCCTCTCCATACCGGGGGAGAAATCCCGTTCGCCGGCATTCCAATATTCGACGAACGCTTTGCGGAAAGCGTCCGCGAGTTCGTCCTCGTCGAGCGAGCCGCCGGCCGACCCGTTCGCGGCGAGCCTTCCCGGGACGACGAAGAGGGCGGCGACGAGGGCCGCGGCGAGGGTGGTGAGAATGGCGAGTGGGCGACCGGGGATACCCGCGAATCGCGACGGGGCCTCGGGATGTTGCCGGGGGCTTGTGGTGTGCGGTGCTGTCATGTCGACCACGGTTTCGCACCGGCGCCGCACGGTCACCGGAGCAGGCCGGACATCCGGGGGTATGGCTGTCCACACCCCCGAAGGGAGTCGGGCGGGGCCGCGCGGGGCCGAACACCGCGAAAGCGGACCGGAGACCGGGACGGCCGCGCGCCGGCGTCGGCACCGCGGCGCCGGTTGCCGCGGCGTCAGCCCCGGAGGTAGGTGAGGACCGCGAGCACCCGCCGGTGCTGGGCATCGTCGGGCAGCAGGCCGAGCTTGGCGAAGATGTTGCCGATGTGCTTCTCCACCGCGCTGGCGGAGACCACCAACTGCCGGGCGACGGCGGTATTGGAGCAGCCCTCGGCCATCAACGCCAGGATCTGCCGTTCCCGTGCGGTCAGCGTGCCCACGGCGCTGTCCCGGCGCCGCTCGGTCAGCAGTTGGGCGATCACCTGGGGGTCCAGTACCGTCGCGCCGCGGGCGACCCGGTCCAGCGCGTCCAAAAACTCCTCGATCCGAGCGACCCGGTCCTTGAGCAGGTACCCGACCGCGCCGGAGCCGTCCGCGAGCAGGTCACCGGCGTAGGACGCCTCCACGTACTGACTGAGGATCAGCACCGGGGCTCCGGGCACGTGCGTGCGGGCGGTGATCGCCGCGCGCAGGCCCTCGTCCGTATGGGTCGGCGGCATCCGCACGTCGACGATCGACACATCCGGACGGTGTTCGCGGACCGCCTCGACCAGGGAGGGGCCGTCCCCGACCGCGTCCACCACGTGGTGACCGTCCTCGACGAGCAGGCGGACCAGGCCCTCGCGCAGCAGCACCGAGTCGTCGGCGACGACGATCCGCAGCGGTTCGCGGACCGCGGGCCCCGATGCCGGTGTGGGTGCGCCCTCGGGCGGGGTCAACGACACGGCAGTTCCGCGGTGATCGTGGTCGGGCCTCCGGCGGGACTGTCGACCGTCAGCCGACCGCCGACCGCGTGCAGCCGCTCGTCCAGACCCCGCAGCCCGTGCCCCTTGGCCGGCGCCGCGCCGCCCACCCCGTCGTCCGTCACCCGAATCCGCAAGGTCCCCCCACTGTGGCGTAGTGCGATCGCACACCGGTGCGCGTGGCTGTGCTTGGCCACGTTGGTCAGGGCCTCCGCGACCACGAAATACGCGGCCGTCTCGACGCCGGCGGGCGGCCGAGGGTGCAGGGGGACGGTATCGAGTTCGGCGGGGACGGTGGAGCGCGCGGCCAGGGCGCCGAGCGCCTCGTTCAGGCCGCGGTCGACCAGGATCGGCGGGGCGATGCCGCGCGAGAGCGCACGCAACTCGTCCAACGCCTCCTGGGCCTGGACGATCGCGTCGGCCAGGGCGGCCCGGACGGTCTCCGGCCTGCTGTCGAGGTAGTACTGGGCCCGGCCCAACTCCAGCGACAGGCGCACCAGTCGTTGCTGGGCGCCGTCGTGGATGTCGCGCTCGAGTCGGCGCAGTGCGGTCGCCTCGGCCGTCACCGCGGCGACGGTCTGCGCGCGGGCGGTGTCCCGCTCCCGCTCCAGCCCGCTGATCCTGCGGTGCAGCGCGGACGCGTCGACGAGCAGCGCCCGCCCCAGCCCGGCCTGGGCCGCAGTGCACACCCGGGTCACCAGCGGCAGGCCGGCCAGCAGCAGCAGGCCGACCGCGGTCCCGAAGGCGACCCGGTCGGTCGGCGACAACAGCCCGAGGCTCACCGAGATGTGCGATTCGCCGCCGCCCGCGTTCAGGGACAGCGGTCGCAACGGCTCGGACGGCGCGTACCGGTAGCGCAGGGCGCAGGTGGCACAGGCGAGGCCGACGAACCACCACAGCGCGGTCACCGCCGACGTGACCAGGACGACCGGGAGCACCACCACCGCGTGGATCGTGTCCGACCACGCCCCGGGAGCAAGCGCCGCGGTTCGCCCCTTCGGTCTCGCCGGTGGCTCACCGCGTTCGGCTCCCGGGGCGGGGGGACGCACCTTCGCGATGCGCCGCCGTTCCAGGTCGGCGCACCAGCGCGCCGGCGCGAGGGCGTAGGCCACGACCGGCGACGTGCCGGACGGCAGCCGACCCACCGTTGCGGCGAACACCACGCCGAGTACCGCCGGGAGTACGGCCAGGAGGCCGGCGGCGGCGGTCACCGGCGCGGTGAGCAGGTACAGCGACCGCACGAGCGTCCGCCGCCCCGTGCGGGCGACGGCCCCCGCGCCCGACCACCACCGGCCCCGGATCGCGGGGGAGAGCGAATTGGTCATGGCCCAAAGCTAATAGGCCGCGGCGTGGCCTTCGGTGGCGTTGCGGTGGGCCTCGGGAACGAGGCCGAAGCCGAGGTGCCGTCCGCCCGCTGCCGGTGGAAGGTACGACGGTAGGCGTCCGGGGGCACGCCGACGGTGCGGTTGAAATGTCGGCGCAGTGTGGTCGCGGTGCCCATGCCGGTGGCTTCGGCGATGGCATCCACGCTGTCGTCCGTGGTCTCCAGGAGTTCCTGGGCCCGGTGGATCCGTTGGGTCAGCAGCCACTGCAGCGGAGTGGTGCCCGTCATCGCCCTGAAGTGCCGGCCGAGGTGGCGCGAGCTCATGTTCGCCCGGCGGGCCAGATCCTCCACCGTCAGCGGTCGATCCAGTCGTCCGGCCGCCCAGGCGAGCAGTTCGCCGAGTGGATGATCGTGCCGTTCGGGCATCGGGGTGGCGACGAACTGGGCCTGACCGCCGGGCCGATGCGGCGGTACGACCAGCCTGCGGGCGACCGCGTTGGCAACCGTCGAGCCGTGGTCGAGACGGATCAGATGCAGGCACAGGTCCAGCGCGGCGGCCTTGCCGGCGGAGGTGAGCACGCTGCCGTTGTCGACGTAGAGCACGTCGGGGTCGACCTCGACCCGGGGGAAGCGGGTGGCCAGCGCCTCGGCGTACGACCAGTGTGTGGTGGCCCGCCGTCCGTCCAGCAGGCCGGCGGCGGCCAGGACGAAGGCGCCCGTGCAGAGGGAGACCACCCGCGCCCCGGCCTCGTGTGCCGCGCGTATGGCGTCGACGAGGTCCGCCGGTGGGTCCGCCTCGAGGTCGGCCCACCCGGGGACGATCACGGTGTCGGCCAGGGCGAGCCGGTCGAGTCCGCAGTCGGGTTCGAGGAGGAAGCGGCCGTCGGCCCGCACGGGGCCCGCCCCGCAGATGACGAGCTCGTACCAACTCTCCACCGGGACCGGCGGGGCCGAGCCGAAGAGCTCGTGGGCCAAGGCCAGTTCGAAGTGCAGGATCCCGTCGGCGACGGCTATCGCGACTGTGCTCACGTCCGGAAGTGTACGCATCATGTCGTTCCGGACGCTCGTGCGGGGCACCGCGTGGTCGACACGATGTGGGGGGTTGGTCTTTCGGACGGAAGGCAAGTGACATGCGCGCTGTCGGTCAGGATGTGCTGGGTGGTCCCGAGGTGTTGCGGGAGTTCGACCTGGAGCGGCCGGCGCCCGGCCCGAGCGAGGTACTGGTCCGGGTGCACGCGGCGGGCGTCAATCCGACCGACTGGATACATCGGGCCACGGGCCTGATCCTGGGCGAACCGCCGTTCGTGCTCGGGTGGGACGTGTCGGGCGTGGTGGAGGCGGTGGGCCTGGGGGTGACGATCCATCGACCGGGGGACGAGGTGTTCGGCATGCTGAGCTACCCGTACGGCAACGGGGCGCACGCCGAGTACGTGGTTTCGGCGGCCCGCCACGTGGTGCGCAAGCCCGCCAACATCGACCACGTGCAGGCCGCCGCGCTGCCCTTGGCCGCGGTCACCGCCTGGCAGGCCCTGGTGGACACCGCGGAACTGCGGGAAGGGCAAAGGGTGTTGATTCACGCCGCGGCGGGCGGGGTCGGTCATCTGGCGGTACAGATCGCCAAGGCGCGCGGCGCGTACGTGATCGGCACCGCGAGCGCGGCCAAGCACGACTTCGTCCGCGGGCTGGGCGCCGACGAGATGATCGACTACACCACGACCGACTTCGCCGACGTCGTGCGGGACGTGGACGTCGTGCTGGACGGCGTCGGCGGCGAGTACGGTCCCCGCTCGCTACGGACGTTGCGCCGGGGCGGCGTGCTCGTCGCCATCGTGAACAACGTCAGGGACCTGGACGTCGAGCGGTACGGGGTCCGGGCCGAGGAGATGCTCGTCGAGGCCGACCACGCGGCCATGCGGCAGGTCGCGGACCTGGTCGAGGCGGGGCGACTGCGCGCCGCGATCGACTCGGTGTTCCCGCTGGCCGACGCGGCCAAGGCGCACGAGCGCGGGGAGACGGGCCGGGTCACGGGCAAGATCGTCCTGACGCTCTGACGCTCTGACGCTCTGACGCTCTGACGCTCTGACGCTCTGACGCTCTGACGCTCTGACGCTCTGACGCTCTGACGCTCTGACGCCCGCGCCCCGGTCCGCCCGCCCGCCGGGACCGGCGCGTTCGCCGAAACGCACGCCGGCGCCGCGCGCTCCGACCGTCGTCGGAGGGCACGGCGCCGAAGGCGCGTCCCACTATGCGGTTGTGTCACCGCCGCCGGAGCACGTGTGCGCCGGCGGCGGCGGTTTGCCCGGTTCGATCAGGCCGGGCGGGTGGCGCCGGCGATCGGCATGGTGTTGATCGAGGCGATCTCGACCGACTTGCGCGGGTTCGGGGCGTGCACCATCTTGCCGTCGCCGATGTAGATGCCGACGTGGCTGATGCCGGAGTAGAAGAACACCAGGTCGCCGGGCTGCAGGTTGGCGACCGACACGCGCGTGTCGGCGGCGAACTGGTCGTTGGTCACGCGGGGCAGCGAGATGCCCGCGGACTTGTACGCGGCCTGGACCAGACCCGAGCAGTCGTACGCGTTGGGGCCGGTGGCGCCGTACACGTACGGCTTGCCGATCTGCGCCTTGGCGAAGGCCACGGCCTGGGCGGCCTTGCTGCTCGACGCGGTCGAGGAGCCGCCGGTCGGCGCCTGGTTGCCCTTCGAGCCGCCGGTGGCGGGCTTGGCGGGGGCCTTGGCGGCGGGCTTGACCGACACGTCGGCCGACGGCTTGCTCGCCGGCTTGGGGGTGGTCTTGCCGGGCGTGACGGAGGTCTTGGGCTGGACCTTGATGCTCGGCTTGGCGGGCGCGGCGGCCTTGGGTGCCGCGGGCGCCGAGCCGTCCAGCCGCAGGGTCTGGCCGATCTCGATCAGGTCCGGGCCGGACAGCAGCACGTCGCGGTTGAGCTCGTACAGGCTCTGCCAGCCGCCGTTGACCTGGTTGGTCTGGGCGAGCCGGAACAGCGTGTCGCCGGCTTGGACCACGTAGCGGGCCTTGTCGGCGGCCGTGTCGGTCTCCGGCGCGGCGGGCGCGGCCTGGACCGGGGCCGCGTCGACCGCCGCGGTGGGGGTCGCCGACAGCACGGTGGAGGGGGACTGCTCGGAGGTGGAGGGGGCCTGCGCCGGGGCGGCACCGGCGGTGGCGACCGGGAGCACGACACCCATGCCGGCGATGCCCACCGCCGCGACGAAGCGGCGGACGTTGGTGGGTCGAGCGGCACGATGGCGAGCGTTTGTGGACAGCATGAAATGGGGTCCTCTCCTGTCGCCTACGAGGTGAGCTGTCGGATTCGGACTGGAGCAGCCCGGTCGCGTTACGCGACTTCACCCCTAGCCGTCACCGGAACGATCCCGGCCACGGCGATTCACCTGGTTCCCCCGCTCCCGTCGGATTCTTCGATGTAGACCTCCCGCTGCCGGCGACGGGATTCGGCGTACCGGCGACAGGGTTCACCCGAAAGGTGAATCGGCGAGAAAGGTAGGCAATGCGGATGCCTGATCACAACCGAAACCCCGACTTCGCCCTGCGGGTAAAGGCGGAATAAAAGCGACATCTCTCCCGTGTTCGGCTCCGGGGTACCGGTGATGACGAGGGGATATCTCGGAGAGTGGTGTGATCGTGCGGTAACGGAAAATAGTCGAGACTCGTCGCGGAGCGCGGAAAATGAATTGCGGCTCGAAGTCGGCTATATAATTTATGTCCGTTTTATCCATGCGGCCTACATCACATTTCGGGCAACCGATCGACTGGTCGTGCCGGACATGCCGGCGATGCACCCATCCGTCCCGCCGCCGTCGGGTGACCGCGGCGCGGCCGCCATCCGCAGGGGCGAGGCATCACCGGGGGCGGGTCAGCCGGTGAACACCTCCACCAGCGACCAGATCGCCAGCCCGAGCATGCACAGGCCGCCGATCCGCTGCACCGTTTGCAGCGGGACGCGCTTGGCGATGAACCGCCCGGCGAGCAGGGCCAACGCGGACACCGACATCAGTGCCGCGGCCGAGCCGATCGCGGTGGACCAGGTGCCGTTCGTGGCGGCCAGGTTGGCCGTGGTGATCTGGGTGAGGTCGCCCCACTCGCTGATGAACACGGCCGTGAAGGCGGTCGCGAAGACCGGCCGGAAGCCGGTCACGCTCTTGCCCGCGGTGTCCTCGTCGTCCTCGCCCGCACCGCCGCGCAACAACATGAAGGCGCCGAAGCCGAACAGGGCGGCGGAGACGAGCTTGACGATCCAGCCGGGGAGCAGGCCGAGCAGGCCGCCCGCGCCGACGGCGAGGGCGACGTGCACGACGAACGCGGTCGAGGTGCCGAACCACACGTAGAGCGGACGCATGCGGGTGCCCATGGCAAGCGACGCGAACATCGTCTTGTCCGGGAGCTCGGCGAGGAAGATCAGCCCGAAGGCGGTCAGGATCGCCAGAAGGTCGAGGTGCATTCCGGGTGGCTTTCTGCGAGAGCCGGGCCCCGGGTCTTCACGAAGCGCCGCACGGCAACCGGAGGACCACTCGGCCCGGCACGACGGGGTACATCCACGAGAAGACGAGGATGCGTCGATGCCTGGCCGAAGGTCTCGCCCACCCGTGTCGAGCACGGGCCCGGCCACCGGGAGTCCGAGGACTCCAGCATGTCGACGACCGGTTCACGGGGCTACTCCCCTTCGCGGTGCCGACCCTACCGCACCCGGCGTCGGCGCCGGCCCGGCCGCTCCCGGCGCACCGGGCCGTTTCGACGCCTACGACGACCCGTTCACCGACGAAGACCCGCCCTCGTCCAGGACCCGGGCCAACGACCAGCGCAACTGCCTCTCGTCCAGCGTCGTGTCCAGCGTCAGCACCTGCAGCATGGTCCCGTCCAGCACGGCGAGCGCGGCGGCGGCGGCGCGCGGTCCGACCCGGACGGACAGGAAGTCGCCGACGCCCTCGACCCAGGCCAGGGCGAACCCGCGCAGTTCCGGGCTGCGGGCGGCGGCCAGGTACAACTCGTACTCGACCAGCGCGCGCGAGCGGTCCGCGAGGTATTCCGCGGTGAGCGCGGTGAGCACGCCGGGCAGGTCGTTCGCGTCCCGCGCACGCCGTACCCACTCCTCCAGCAGCCGCACCGTCTCCGCCGACGCGTGCGCGAGCGCGGCGGCGACCAGGTCGTCGAGCGAGGCGAAGTAGTACGTGGTCGCTCCCAACGGGACGCCCGCCCGGGCCGCGACCAGGCGATGCGTGGTGTTGCCCACGCCCACCTCCGCGATCACCTCACACGCGCCGCGCACGATCCGCAGTCGCCGACCCTCAGGGTCCCTGGCCGCGGTCAATGCGCACCACCCAGGTTCAACACCACGACTCCCGCGATCACCAACGCCATCCCGAACGCCTTGAGCAGCGTCACCGGCTCGTTCAGGAACACCGCGCCGACCAGCGCGATGGCCACCGTCCCGAGTCCGGACCAGATCGCGTACGCCGTGCCCACCTGCAACTGCCGCAACGACAACGTCAGCAGGTAGAAGGCACCCGCGTACCCGCCCAGACACGCCAGCGTCGGCCACAGCCGGGTGAACCCGTCGGTGCTCTTCAGCAGACTGGTCGCGATCACCTCACACGAGATCGCCAGCCCCAGGAACAGCCAGGCCACGGGCCTCTCCCTCCGAGTGGTACAGATGTACAAGTACAAATGTACAAGAGTGCTCGGCCCGGGTGATCGGAGCCCTCGTCTCGGCCGCGGGCCGGGACCGAGTCGGACCCGGCCCGACTCGGCCGGGGGCCGGCCCGGAACCGACCCGGCTCGCGGCCGACCCCGGGTCTCCCTCACCGGTGGATAGGCTGCTTCGATGCCCATCGAACGGCCGGATCGCATTCGAGGCGCGACGACCGATCGGCCGGCCGCGTGCGTCGCCGCGTTGCCGCCGTCGATCGGCGCGACCCGACTGGTCGCGGTGGACGGGATCGGCGGTTCCGGCAAGACCACGTTCGCCGACGCGCTCGCCGCGCGACTGGGTGGCGCGCCGGTGGTGCGCCTGGACGACTTCGCCCGGCCGGGGCACTTCTTCGGCTGGCTGCCCAGGCTGCGCGCCCAACTGCTCGAACCGCTGGCCCGACACGAGGCCGCCCGCTGCGACACCTACGACTGGGCCGGCTACCGGATCAGCGGCTACAGCGAGGTTCCGGCCGCGCCGGTGGTGATCCTGGAGGGCGTCGGCGCGGCCCGGCGCGAACTCGGCCCGGTGACCGCGCTGCGCGTGCACGTCGACACGCCGGCCGAGCTCGCCGCAGCGCGCACCCTGGATCGGGACGGCCCCGAACTGGCTTGGTTCTGGCGGCTGTGGCGCGCCGCCGAGACCGAGCACCTGGCCCGGGACCGGCCGTGGACCCGCCCCCACCTACGCGTCGACGGGGCGGACGCACGCGGCGGATCGGGGACCGAACCCGATCGGCGCGCGCTCGCCGGCAGCGGCAGCCGACGGTCGCCCTCGACGGCTCGCCGCGACGACGCGGGGTAGGCGGGGTGACCCCGGCCGGTCCCCCGGGATCGGTCACATGCCGGCGGCTCCGTCGAGGCGTTCGCGCAGGAGATCGGCATGGCCGTTGTGGCGGGCGTACTCGGCGATCAGGTTGACCAGGACCCAGCGCAGCGAGAACGGCTTGCCGGTGGCCTTGCGGATACCGGTGTCGTCCAGGGACGCGGCGGCGGCGACGATCTCCCGCGAGCGCTCGCACTCCGCGTGCCAGCGGGCGAACGCCTCGGCCGGGTCGCCGTCGAGGCGCTCGAAGTCCTGATCCGGGTCGTCGTCGGTGTAGTAGAGCATCGGTACGTCGTCACCGGCGAACTGGATGTGGAACCACCAGCGTTCGACTCCGGCCAGGTGCCGGATCATGCCGTGCAGCGACAAGCCGGACGGCGACACGGCCCGCTCGGACAACTGCTCCGCCGACAGGCCCGCGCACTTGAGCTCGAAGGTGGCCCGGTGCCAGTCGAGGAAGCCGGTCAGGACCTCGCGCTCGTCGCCCAGTTCGGCGGGCGACGTACGGGTGTCCTCGCTCCAGCGTGGGGCGTAGTGCAGGGGCGGGATCGACTCGGCCATGATCCACCTTCCGGTTCGGCAAAGGCACGAGTCTGCCCGACGGCACCGACATCGGGTCGGTGGCACGCGCCGAATGTGCCGGTCGGCGCGACCCGGTCAAGGGACGCTTTCCGGGTACGCCACCACGGACACCCCGGGAGCCTCGGATGACCGACTTCGGACCACCGCCCGCGCGTTACGACGACCTGCGGGCGTTGTTCGTCAACTGCACACTCAAGCGCTCACCCGCGGTCAGCAACACCCAAGGGCTCGTGGACCTGAGCCGGGGCATCATGACCCGGCACGGGGTCGCGGTCGACCAGATCCGCGCGGTCGACCACGAGATCGCCACCGGAGTGTGGCCGGACATGAGCGACCGGGGGTGGCCCGGCGACGAGTGGCCCGCGCTGTACGAGCGGGTGCTGGCGGCGGACATCCTGGTGTTGGCCGGACCGATCTGGCTGGGTGACAACAGTTCGGTGCTCAAGCGGGTGGTGGAGCGGCTGTACGCGTGCTCCGGACTGCTCAACGACGCCGGCCAGTACGCCTATTACGGGCGGGTCGGCGGCTGCCTGATCACCGGCAACGAGGACGGCGTCAAGCACTGCGCGATGAACGTGCTGTACAGCCTCCAGCACCTGGGCTACGTCATCCCGCCGCAGGCGGACGCCGGGTGGATCGGCGAGGTGGGCCCGGGGGCCTCCTACCTGGATCCCGGTTCGGGTGGCCCGGAGAACGACTTCACCAACCGCAACACCACGTTCATGACCTGGAACCTGATGCACCTGGCCCGGTTGCTCAAGGACGCGGGCGGGATGCCCGCGTACGGCAACCAGCGCGCGGGCTGGGACGCGGGGTGCCGGTACGACTTCGAAAACCCCGACTACCGCTGAAGCCCCGACCTCCCCGACCTCCCCGAGCCCGAAGGCCCGGAACCCCGGCCGCCGAGACCCCGACCGCGGACACCCGAGCGCGGCCGAGCTCACGGCGCGAGCGCGGGCAGCGCGGCGATCGCCTCGGGGGTCCAGGTGCCGGCGGCGCCCGGACGGCCCGCGAGGTAGCGTGCCGCGCGCCCGCGGGACCAGCCATGTGCCTCGACGAGGCCGGCGGTCAGGTGCCGCAGGTACATGGCGGCCGGCGCGTTCCAGGGCGCGTCGGCGCTGCGCCAGGGAGCGGTCAGGGTGAGGATCGCGTGCCCGTCGGCGGCACCCACCCGGACGACCGTCTCGTAGCGGCCCGGACCCAGGGTGGCCCGCCCGGTGACCGGCAGCGTGCTCAGGTCGAGTTCGGCACCGGGCGGGCGGTACATCTCCTGCGCGGCCAGATCGGCGAACTGATCCCGGGTTACCAGGTAGGCCCGAGCCGGGGTCCGGCCCGGATCCAGTGGGTCGTACAGCGCGAGTCCGCCGGTCCAGGACTTCGACTCGAAGGCGAAGTACAGCCGGCCCGGCAGCACCACCGGCCGGATGGCGCGCGGCGCGGCGGGGTTCCGGCAACCGGGGTAGGTCCGCGCACCGCCGAACGGCCGGCCGCCGCGCAGGTAACACGCGAGGCGGGCGGCGTGCATGTTGGACCCGTACGCGGCATACCAGACCAGGTCGGAACCCACGCATCGCAGCCTAGGCCCTGTCCGGCGGATCCTGGTGGATCGGGCCGCGTCGTGAGCGCAGCGAGGAGCCCGAAGGGCGGATGCCGTGCCTCGGCGTGCCGGAGAAACAGCCGGATAGTGCTTCCATTCGGCTGTTTCTCCGGTGCGCCGAGGCGCGGTGGCAGGCGGCGCGGACCCACCAGGAGCCGCCGGACAGGGGCTGGCGCCGCGACCGGCGACGGCGGTGATCGGCACGGCAGCGGTGTCGCCGCCGGCGGGGGCGTGCCGTGGTGCGCCGAACGAGCGGAGTGGGCGGGCCGAGGGCGTGAACACGGGGATGGTCGGCGCCAATCGGGGCAGTGGTGAGTACGCGCCGAATCCGGCCGGTTGTCGGCCCGACCCGAGGTCGGCCGGGACCGGAATCGAAGTCCCGTGCGCGTCGGGCCGTGGCCGATCGAGCCACCGCCGCGCAGGCACCGCGAAGGAGCCCAGGATGCCCGATCCGCTGCCGCCGCCCACCGTCGACCAAGCCGTCGCGAATGTGCTCGACGCCCACGACGTCCCGCTGGAGGCGACCGTCCGGGTGGCCCCGTATGCCGACATGGCGGTGGGCGACCTGCTCACCCTGTCCTGGCACGGCCCGGACACGGCGGCCTTCACCGTGTGCGTACCGATCACCGGACACGCGTTGGGCCGGCCGGTCCTGTTCAAGGTGCCCGCCGCCGAGATCCTCCCGTACGCGGGCGCCGAGGTGACGCTGAGCTACCGGCTGGAGCGCCCGGGCACGGGCACCGGCGCCGACTCGGCCGCGCTGGTGCTCCGGGTCGAACCGGACGCGGCGTGGGCCGCGAAAGGGTAGCGGCGCGGGCCGGCGGGACGGGGGCAAACGAGTCCAATTGGTCTCGTTCGGTCACCGCACCGCCGCCACCGGGTCCAGGTGTCGCACGTCCCACACCTGCACGTCGGCCACCTGCCGACCCGGGCCGAGCAGCGCGGTCAGGGTCGCGGTGAGTTCGGCCCGATAGCGGTGCTCGGGCAACACCACCACGTCGGCGCGCCACCGGGTCAGGTCCTCGCGGGCCTCGCGGCGCTGGTCCTCGGTGATCTCCGGGACCTGGCCCTCGGCGGCGACCCGGCCCAGCAGCGCCGAGGTCGGGCTGTAGTCCGCCCCGTAGACGCCGACCCGGTCGGGACCCCACGGGCCGACGAAGTAACCCTCCGCGAGCGGGAAGCCCAGGTCGGCCACGCTCTGCCAGTGCAGCGCGGTGGCGTCGCCGACGCTGGGCAGCGGCACCACCACGACGGATCCGTTGTCGACGTACGGTCGCCAGCGCCCGTCGGCGAAGAACTCCGGCACCGGGCGCCGGTTTTGGACGTCCAGCGGAGTGGGCGCGATCGGCAGCAGCGCCATGGCCAGCACCGCCGCCCAGATCAGCCGTACCGGAAGCTCGCGACCCGCGGACCCGGACCCGGTTTCGGACCCGGCTCCCGAGCGGATCGAAGTCGCGGCCAGGATCCGGTCCGTGGCCAGTGCCAGCAGCACGGCGACCGCCGGAACGCAGACCAGCGCGAAGCGCGACTCCAAAATCGACTCGAACAGGGGCAGGTCGTTCAGCAACCGCCACGGGCCGGGCAGGCCGGTGTCGTCGTGGTCGACCGTGATGTCCAGGCCCAGTGACAGCAGCGCCGCGACCAGCGCGGTGATCGCCGCCGCGCGGGCGACGGCCGCGCGGCGCAGCCAGGCCACCAGGAAGAGGGTCAGGATCACCAGCGGCCAACCGAAGAACGCGTTCTCCTCGGTGGTGCCCTCGGACAGCGCCGCCGCACCGGCGCGATCGCCGCCCAACGAGTCGCTCGCGTACGCGGTGAACGCGGCCACGTCGTTGCCCGACTCGTGCTCGAGCGTCGTGTAGTGCTGCGGCCCGAAGAACTGCACCCACAACGGGTACGCGACCAGCGCCAGCGATACCGCCGCGCCGACCAGCAGCCCGATGCCCAGCGGTCGCGCCGCCTCGCGGGCCGCGTCCGGCGACGCGAGCGCGTACACGATCCCGAAGATCACCAGGCCGACGGCCGCGAACAGCAGCGGCTCCTCACCGATGAAGATCTGGAAGGCGATCAGCAGCCCGAGCACCACCCCGTTGCGCACCGGCCGCTCGCCCTGCCACAGCCGGATCAGCCTCTCGACGATCGGCGGGATCACGAAGAGCACGACAAAGTTCGGATGCGCGTTGGCGTGCGAGATGATCGGCGGCGCGAATCCGCACAGCGCGCCGCCCACGGCCGCCGCGGGCCTGCTGCGCACCACTCGGCGGGCCAGCAACCGGTACCACGCGAAGGCGGTGCCGGCCAGGCCGCCGGTGAGCACCAGGGCCCAGGTCGTGCTCGGACCGAACATCAGTGTGACGGGGGTGAGCGGTATGCCCAGGCCGAGCATGGCCGTGTTGGCCATCATGTTCACGCCCAGCGGGTGGTTCTGCAGGTCCGAAACCAGCGGGTCGCGGAAGTTGCGGACCGCGTCGGCGGTGGCGTCGAAGAACCACTCCCACATGTTCTGGTCCTGGCCGCCGTTGGCCAGATAGGCGTGGTCGAGGTCGGCCCACAGGTCCTTGTACAACCACACCGCGAGGCACAGGAACAGGCTGCCGATCCACCAGTCGACGGCACGGGCGCCCCACAGTTCCTGCGCGGCGATCTCGCGTACGCGAAGACGAGGGTCGGTGCGTTGCCGGGCTTCGGCGACGGCCATGGATGTCGGGTCCTTCCGAGGGCTGCTGCCGCCACGAGCGTGGGACGATCCCGGCGAGGCGCCCGCGTCGGATGAACGCGCCCGGCACCCGGTCGGGCGGTGACGAGGTGACGCACCTCGACCGGTGGGGGCGATCCCCGCGTGCGCGTACCGGGACCGGAGCGCCCGGCGGGACGCGTTACGGCGGTTGATCGCCGGCCATGCTACGAGGAGCGAACGGTCGACCGAACGGCGGGGGCCGCCGACCGCAGCCCTGCCGGCCGGCGACGGGGCGACCCGGCCTTGCGAGTCCATGGCGGGCGGGGCGGGATTCGCCGGCCCGATCGGGTCCGGTCGGTGAGGATGGCGCCGTGTCGATCTTTTTGGAGACCCCACGTCTGGAACTGCGCCCGTTCACCAAAGCCGACCTGCCGGACCTGGCCGCACCATGCACCCGCCGGTTCCCACCCACCCGCACCACCCACCCGCCGTCCACCCGCCACGCGCCCTTCCCTCGTGCGCCCGCCCGCGCGCATTGCCCGCTTCGCGCGCCCGCGCCGCGCCGTTCGCTTGCCCCGCACGATCCGCCTCCCGTGCCGCGCCCTCCCCTGGCGCGTGCCCAGTCGCACCACGCGCCCGCCGCGCGCCCACCCGCACCACGCGCCCGCCGCGCGCCCACCCGGGTTGCCCGGCCGCCGCGCCCATGTTGGCCGGCCGCCCTGTTACCCGCCTTCGTCTCGCCCGGTTCGCCCGCTGGGCCCGCCTGCCCTGCACGGTCCGCAGGGGTCCGCAGGGGCCCGCAGGGGGTCCGTACCCGCTCTGCCCGTCGGGTCGTGTCGCATGGGAAGCTGCCTCGTGTGAGTGTTCCAAGTGGTGTGCCGCTCTTTGTCGGACGTGAGCTCGAGATGGGGCGACTGGTCGAGGCGCTGGGGGAGGCCGATCGAGGCGAGCCCCGCGTCGTGTTGACCACCGGCGAGGCCGGCGTCGGCAAGACCCGGCTGCTCGAGCAGTTCCTGGTCGAGGCGGCCGGGCGGACCGAGCCGACCTCGGTCGCGGTCGGAGCGTGTCTCGAACTGGGCGCCGAGGGGCTGCCCTTCGCGCCGTTCTCGGCGATCCTGCGCACCCTCTCCGGCGCCCTCGGCGTCGACTTCGAGGCCGCGGTCGGGGACCGGCGTCGTGAACTGGCCTGGATCTCGCCCACCCTCGCCGCTGAACCCGGCCAGGGTCCCGCGCCCGAGCGGGCCCGGCTGTACGAATCCGCGCTGCGTGCGCTGGAGCGGATCGGCGAGGAGCGCACGCTGGTCGTCGCCTTCGAGGACCTGCACTGGGCCGACTCGGCCACCCGGGAGCTGCTCGCGTTCCTGGTTCGCTCGCTGCGCCGGGGCCGGATCCTGCTGGTCGGCACGCTGCGCGCGGACGCGATGGACCGCAGCCACCCGATGCGCCGGCTGGTCGCCGAGATGGAGCGCATCCGCACGGTGAGCCGGCTCGAACTGGGCCGACTCACCATGCCCCAGGTCGAGGAGCACCTCACCGGCCTGCTCGGCGCCCCGCCCTCGCGCGCGCTCACCCAGCAGGTGTTCGAGCGCTCCGAGGGCAACGCGTTCTTCGTCGAGGAACTCGCCGCCGGCGTCCGCGACGGCCGGCTCGCCGGTCTCTCGGACACGCTGCGCGACCTGCTGCTGATCCGCATCGAACAACTGCCCGAGCAGGCCCGCCGGGTGGTGCGCCTGGCCGCCGTGGGCGGCATCGGGGTCGAGCACCGGCTGCTCGCGGAAGTGGCGGGCCTGGATCCGGACACGCTGGAGACGGCGCTGCGCGCGGCGGTCTCCGGCCACGTCCTGGTGCCCGACTCGGACGGCGAGGGCTACTCCTTCCGACACGCGCTGGTCCGCGAGGCGGCTTTGGGAGACCTGCTCCCCGGCGAACGCATGCGGATGTACGCGGCGTTCGCCGAGGCCCTGGACACCCTGGTCGAGCGCGGCGAGCTGCCACCGCATCGCGACCACGTGGACCGCCGGGCCCGCTACTGGACCGCGGCCGGCCGCCCGGCCCTGGCCCTGCCCGCGAGCGTGACGGCGGCGGCGGCCGCCGCCGACCGGTACGCGTTCGGCGAGGCGTGGACGCTGTACGAGAGCGCGATCGCGATGTGGGATCAGGCCCCCGATCCCGAGCGACTGACCGGCACGACCCTGGCACAGGTGCTGGACGGCGCCATCGTCGCGGCCCGCTACGACAACTCGGGGGACCGTGAACTCGCCTTGCTGCGCCAGGCGTTGGATCTGCTCGACGAGGAGCAGGAGCCGGTCCGGGCGGCGGCCCTGTGGACCCAGCGCGCGAAGACGCTGAGCCGCTTGGGCCGCGGCCCCGGCATGATCGAACTGGAGCACGCCGGAAGGCTGTTGAAGGACCTTCCGGAATCGATCGAGTACGCGAACGTGGTGATCCGGAGCGCCCGCGCGCACTTCCTGGAGGGAGAGGCCGAGGAGGCGGTGCGGATGGGCCGGGAAGTCCTGGAGATTGCCCGGCGGCTGGACGACCGGGACCTGCTCGCCACCACCCACCAGACGCTGTCCTGGTTTCTCATCGGAGTCGGCGAGCTCGACGAGGAGCAGGCGCTCGCGCACGGGCGGGAGGCGGTGCGCGTCGCCGAGGCGGCGCAGGGCGCCAAGCCGGACACCCTCGTCTACGTGCTCGGCAACTGGGCCTCGGTGCTGGAAGGCGTCGGTCGGCACGACGAGTCGGTGCAGGCGGCCTGCCGCGCGCTGGATCTGGCCAGGGAGCGAGGCGTGATCCGCAACGCGGGCGCCTTCGTGCTGGGCAACCTCGCGGAGAGCCTGTTCTCGCTCGGTCGTTGGGACGACGCGGCCAAGACGGTGGACGAAATCCGCGAACACAACGCCGACGGCTGCGCCACCGGACACGCCGAACGAATACTGGCCATGGCCCACCTGGTCCGCGGCGACGTCTCCGAGGCCGCCGGCCACCTGACCCACGCGCAGGAGAGCGCACGCGTCAAGTATCAGGAGGCGCAACACCGGATCCCACTGTCCGGCGCCGCGATCGCACTGGCCCGGGTGCTCGGCCGACGGGCCGAACTGGACGAGATCCTGGACGCGGAGCTGCGGGCCGGTTTCGGCGTCGGCAACCAGCGGTTCGCCTTCCCGCTGCTGATCGAGGCGGCCCGCGCGTACGCCGAGGGCGAGTTGACCGACGCGATCCGGGCCGACCTGCGCCGGATCCGGGCGGCGGGCGCGGCGCTGTCGCTGGACTGCGCGCTGGACCGTACCCAGGCGCTGACGCTGAACGCGCACCTGGACCGGGCCGAGCGCACCGACACCGTCGCGCAGTGGCAGGAGGTCGTCGCGGCCTGGGACTCGACCACCCAGCCGTACCCCACCGCCCAGGCGTACGCCGACCTCGGTGCCGCGCTGGTGGCCGCCGGCGATCGGGTCGAGGCCGGCGCGGCGCTGGCCCGGGCGCACGCCGCCGCGGTGGTGCTGGGCACGGTGCCCCTGCGCGAACAGATCGAACTGCTCGCCCGCCGGGCCCGGATCGACCTGCCCGGGCACCCCGGCTTCGCCGCCGGGCGCGCGGCGCACCAGGTCGGCGAACCGACGCCCCGGGAAAGGGAGGTGCTGCGGCTGCTCGTCGAGGGACGCAGCAACCGACAGATCGCCGAGACCCTGTTCATCAGCGTCAAGACCGCCAGCGTGCACGTCTCGAACATCCTGGCCAAGCTCGAGGTGGCCACCCGAGGCGAGGCCGCCGCGCTGGCCCACCGGATGCGCCTGGTCGAGGACTCGCCCCCGGTCGACGACGCTCCCTGAACCGGATCGGTCCGGGTGGGGTGTCCTCGCGCGGCGGACGGGCTATACATGGTCCGTTCGGTGTTTCGGGGGCATGCCGTCGGGGGTGGTCGTGGGGGAGCACGGGGTACGGGTCGCGGCGAGCGGGGTGACACGAACGATCGGTGGGCGCACCGTACTTCGGGACACCTCGCTGGTGGCCGAGGCCGGCGAGGTGTCGGCGATCGCAGGGGGCAGCGGATCGGGCAAGACCACGCTCCTGGACACCCTGGCCGGACTCCGGCCGCCCGACGCGGGCGAGGTACGGCACGACGGCGGCCGACCGGACGCGCGCGGTCTGGGGTACGTGCCGCAGGACGACATCCTGCATCGGGCGCTGCCGCTCGCGCACAGCCTGCGCTACGCCGCGGCGCTGCGCGAGCCGGCCGACGAGGGAGTGGACGCCGCCGTCGCGCGGACGCTGGCCGCGCTCGGGCTGACCGCGCGCGCCGACCATCGGGTGGACACGCTCAGCGGCGGCGAACGCAAGCGCGCGAGCATCGCGGTCGAGTTGCTCACCCGGCCCCGAGTGTTGTTCCTGGATGAACCGACCTCCGGCCTCGACCCGGCGGCGGCGGCCGAACTGATGTCCGTGCTGCGCGAGTTGGCCCGGGCGGGTACGACTGTCGTGCTCACCACGCACGCGCCGGCCGATCTGGCCCGCTGCGACCGGGTCGCGTTCCTGGCGCCGGACGGTCGGCTCGCGTACGTGGGCGACCCCAGGGCGATGTGCGCGCACTTCGGCGTCGCGACGGAGGCCGACGTGTACGCGGCGGTGGCCGTTCGGGGGGCGAGCGCCGACGCGGAGCGCGAGCCGGAGCTCGAACTGGAGCCGGAAGTAGGGGCGCTGGAACCGGAGTTGGACCGGCCGTCGGAGCCGGCGCCCGGGTCGGTCGAGCCGGTCGCACGCACGGCGCCCCGGGCCGATCGCGCGCTTCGGCAATGGTCCATCCTGGCCCGCCGCGACCTGGAACTGATCATCCGCGACCGACCGGCCGCCGCGATGCTGATCGGCTCGCCGCTGGTGATCGTGGCGATGTTCGCGATGCTCTTTCGGCCCGGCGCGTTCGACCCGGCCGACCCGAGTCCCTCCGGGGCCGCGATGATCCTGTTCTGGATCGCGTTCGGCGGCTTCTTCTTCGGGCTGACCTACGGCCTGTTGCAAATCTGCGTCGAGTTGCCGATCGTCCGGCGCGAGCGCCTGACGGTGTTGCGGATCGGGCCCTACGTCGCGGCCAAGTGCACCGTCCTGCTGCCCATCCTCGCGCTGGCCGACGTGCTGTTGCTCGCGGTGCTGCGCGCCCTGGACCGGCTGCCCGCCGCGTCCTGGGAGGTGTACGGATCCCTCCTGGTGACCCTGCTGCTCGCGTCGGCGGCGGCGCTCGCGCTCGGGCTGCTGACCTCGGCGGCGGTGACCGAAGTGGGGCAGGCCACGCTGATGTTGCCGCTCCTGTGCTTTCCGCAGGTGCTCTTCTCCGGGGCGTTCGTGCCGGTGCCCCGGATGCCCGCGATCGGACACGCGCTCAGCTACGCGATGACCAACCGGTGGGCGTTCGAGGCGTTGGGCAGCGATCTGGACCTGCCCGGGCGCTGGGCGCACGGCCGGTCCGCGCTCGGCCCGCCGCTGCTCGCATCCTACGGGGACAGCTTCGACCACACGCCGGTGCTCGGCTGGGCCGTACTCGCGGGCTGCGCCGTGTTGTTCCTGGCCTCGACGTGCGCGGTGCTGGCCCGTCGGTGCCCGCGAGCGGGGGCCTGACGGCCGATCGTCGGATCTCGGGGCCGGCGGATCGGCCGACCCGGCAGTCGGTTCAGCAGCGCAGTCTCGGTGCCAACCCCCGGGGGTCGACGGGTCGGTCGCGGTAGGTGCGGGCGACGAAGTCGAGGAAGGCGTCCACGTCGGCGATCGTGGAAGGTAATCCGAGCGAGACCCGCACCGCGCCGCCGGAGGGCAACCCGAGCCGGGTCAGGTAGTCGTCCAGCGTGCCGCCGGAGGCGGCCGTACGCAGCACCGCGCCGCGCAGCGTGCGGCGGGCGATGGAGAACGCCGCCTCACCCGCGCCCGGATTGCAGAAGCAGCCGGTTCGGACACAGATCCCGGCGGCCGCGGTGTCCCGCGCGACGATCCGCTCGTCGACCACCGTCCCGGCGGCGTCCAGGATGTTCAGCGCGACCGTGCCGCCGCGGGCGTCCACCGTACCGGGCCCGTACACCCGGACCATCGGCTCGCCCCGATGATGGCGCAACTCGGCCAGCCCGGACAGGAGATGGGCGGTGAGTCGATCGACCCGATCGTGCACGGCCCGCATGCCCACCTCGTCCACCCAGGCCAGGCCCTGCGCGACGTCGGGGATGGCGAGGAAGTTGAGGGTGCCGTCCTCGTAGGCGGATTCGTCGTCGGCCATGCGATGCCAGCCGCCCTGCGCGCTGACCGCCTCGATGGTGCCGCCCGCGAACCACGGCCGGCGCAGTCGGGCGAGCGCGTCCCGGCGGGCGAGCAGACAGCCCACACCGGTCGGGTAGCCGAACA
Organism: Embleya sp. NPDC025285; assembly: GCF_055558835.1. Lineage (NCBI taxonomy): Bacteria > Bacillati > Actinomycetota > Actinomycetes > Kitasatosporales > Streptomycetaceae > Embleya > Embleya sp. NPDC025285. The sequence goes on along the minus strand of NZ_JBVHLU010000113.1, from coordinate 8,791 downwards.
CCTTGTACCAGCTCACCGCGACGAACTCCGGCTGTACCGCGCCGAGATCGAGCACATTGGTGGGTGCGTACGCGGCCGCGTCCAAGAGCACGTCGTAGCCGTGCCGGTGGGCGACGTCGATCCATTCCAGCGGGTGCCGGACCCCGGTGAAGTTGCTTTGCGCGGGAAACGCGAGCAGACCTCGGCGATGGGCCAGCGCGGCGCGCAGCGCGTCGCCGTCCAGGCGCAGGTCCGGGCCGCTCAGGCCGATGTACCGGGTGCGCGCGCCGGCGGCGCGGGCGTACTCGCGAATGCCGTTGACCGAGTTGTGGTTGTCGATCGGCAGCACGAAGCGGCTGCCGCGGCGGAACGGGTACGCCTCGCCGACGAGTCGGCACGCACCGGTGGCGTTCGCGGTGAACACGGCGGCATACCGGTCGGGGTCGGCGTTGAAGTGCTCCAGGATCGCCTGGCGGGTGTGTTCCACCAGCGCGGTGGAGGCGACCGAGGCCGGGTGTTCGGAGTGCGGATTGCCGTAGGTGGCGCCGGACATCCGCGCCGCGTGCGCGCGCCACTGGCGGCGTGCGGCCAACCCCGCGCCGGTGTGGTCGAGGTAGACCAGCCCCGCTTCGTCCAGATACCCGTACTCCTCGCGTCGGATCGCGTCGAAGTCCGGACCGAGCACGTCGGCCACCACCACGGCCCCACCTCCCCGGGTGAGCCGAGTCTCGCGCCGCCCGCGAGGCGGCGTCAACGGGTTCCGTCGGGTGGATCGGCGGTCGCGGCCGGTCGGCCGGATGCCCGTTCTCACCCCTGATGGCTGATCCGCGACAAGCATCCCCTAAGGTGACAAGGTAAGGCTTACCTCAGCGGTCGAGCCTGTCCCAACAGTGCGGGCCGATCGCCGCGTCGTCGTGGTGCCCGGTCCGCGTCCCTCACGCGCCAAGGAACCAGGACCCATGCCGATACCTCGCCGCCGGATCGCCGCCGTCGCCGTGACCCTGTCCGCCGCCCTGCTCACCGGGGCCTGCGGCTCGGACTCCTCGGACGGGAACAAGGGCGGCGGCAAGCCCGCCGTGGCGGCCGGCGGCAAGGAGTTCGGCAGCGCCGGCCAGGTGACCACGGGCCTGGGCACGGACGCGGCACCCGGACAGTACCCGCGTACGATCCGCACCGCGATGGGCGACGTGACGCTCAAGGCGCAGCCCAAGCGGGTCGTCGTGCTGGACACCGGCGAACTCGACAACGTCGCGGCACTGGGTGTCCAGCCGGTGGGCATCGCGTTCACCGACGGATCGCAGGAACTTCCGGCGTACCTGGACGGCAAGGCGGGCAAGCCGGCCAAGGTCGGCACGATCAACAACCTCAACCTCGAGGCGATCGAGAACCTCAAGCCGGACCTGATCCTGGGCAGCAAGCTGCGCGCGGAGCAGCAGTACCCGGTGTTGTCCAAGATCGCGCCCACGGTGTTCTCGGTGCGTCCCGGCTACACCTGGAAGGAGAACTTCCTGCTCAACGCGGCGGCCCTGGACAAGACCGCCGATGCCCAAGCGCAGTTGCACGCCTACCAGGTCCGGGCCAAGGCGCTCGGCGACAAGCTGGGCGCCAACAAGCCGACCATCTCGATGGTGCGCTTCATGCCGGGCAAGATCCGGCTGTACGCGAACAAGTCGCTGATCGGCACCGTGCTCCAGGACGTGGGTCTGCCGCGGCCGGCGAACCAGAACATCGACGACCTGGCCGTGGAACTGTCCGAGGAGCGGATCACCGAAGCGGACGCGGACAGGATCTTCGTCGGCACCTACGGCCCGGCGGACAAGACCGCGCAGGCACGGGTGACCGACAACCCGCTGTGGAAGAAGCTCGGCGCGGTGGAGAAGGGCAAGGCCGTCACGGTCCCCGACGACACCTGGTACCTCGGCCTGGGCGTGGTCGCGGCGAACGCGATCCTGGGCGACCTGGAGAAGAACCTGATCGGCTGAGGTCGATCCGCCCGACCCGGATCGGCCGGCACGACCGGTCGATCCGGGTCAGGCGCCCGTCGGGGGATCGCAGAGACGTCCCAGGGGTTCGCGTGCCGCGTGGGCGAGCAGCGCGGCGACTCCCGCGGCCGGCCCCTCGGCCCGGCGCCAGTGTTCGTCGCGTTCGGTGAGCGCCGCGAACAGACGTTGCCAGGACCGTTCCTCGGTGCCCAGCAGGTCCGCGGTCAGCGCGCTGATCTCGGTGTAGGCCGCGTGGACCGCGACCCGTACCGGCTCGGACGGGTCCACGCGTGCCCGGGCGTCGGCGACATAGCGCAGCACACGATCGGCGTGCCCCACCTCGTGCACCAGATCGTGACCGGTGAGCAACCCCGCCTCGATCAACCGCTCGATCTCGACATGCCACTCGGCGGTGCCGCCTTCGGGCAGCACCCACGCGGCGACGGTACGGGCCACGCGCGGCCCGCGCCGGGCCGCGGCGAACGCCTCGGCGGGGTGCAGGTCGGTGAGCATCGCCAGGACGATCTCGTCGGGCGCGTCCGGTCGGCTCGCGAGCGCGTGCCGGACCCCGGCGGGCCACGGCTCGCGCGCGTGCTCGCGGCCCAGCAGTGCCCAGTCGCGCCGATAGGGCCGGTCCAGGACACGTTCGGCGTCCGCGAGCCGGTCGCACGCGCGCAGCCTCGCCACCAGTCGGGCCGGCGAGGACTCCCGGTCGATCCGCGAGGTCAGCACCGCGACGCCGGCCCCGGCCGAATCACCGGTGTCGGCCAGGGCCTTCGCCGCGACCTTGGCGGCACCGCTGCCCAACAGGCCGCGGTCGATCAGCGCGCGCAGCCGGTGCGGCCCGCCGAAGCGCAACGCGTTGCGCGCCGCGATCAGTTGCTCGAGCAGGGACAACTTCCCGGACATCGCCTCCAGCGCGCGCTCGACGACGTCGGCGTCGGCCGCCTCCACCGTCACCCGCAGCGCGTCCGTTCGATACTTCGAGAACACCCCCGGGGCGAGCAGGCGCCCCCGCAGGGCGGGCGACAGCGGTCGCGTGTCGTCGGCCGCGCGGGCCAGGATCCGACGCCGCTCGGCCGCGTCGCCGGGTCGCCTGGCGTCGCCGTACAGCCGGTCCTCCAGCACCGGATCGCGCCGGTCGAGCAGCCGCCCGCGCACGTGCCGGGTGTGCGGCGAGCGGGCCTCGCCGTCCGCGAGGATCAGCGCGGGGGCGACGTCGGCCAGAGACAGCACGTAGGCGACCAGGTCGTCCGTGACGTGCCGGGTGCGCTCCGCGTCGCGGGCCAGGGCGCTCGGTGACCCGGGTCCGAGCAGCGGGACAAGCGTGCGGAGCACGTGCGCGTCGGCGTAGACGAGCAGGGCCGATCCGGCGCTCGACAGCGTCGCGGGCGCGGCTTCGGGGCGCGGGGCGGGGCCGGCGGCCACCCGGTCGAGCAGTTCGGGCAGCGGCAGGTCGCCGCGCTCCGTGTCCATCGCGGCGACCGCGGCCGACCAGCGGTCGCGATCGTGGCCCAGACGGGCGGCGAGCAGGGCGCGTACGGCCCGGGTGAGCGGTTCGCGGGCGAGTTGGGAGAACTCGCCCGGGCGCGCGGCGCTCAACGCGCGCGCGGGCGTCGTGGCGATCAGGTCGGCCGGTCCGACCAGACCGGCGCGGTATCGCACCGAGGCCGAGGCGGTGTCCCGAAAGCCGATCGGATCACGCCGGGCCAGCCGTTCGCGCGGCAGGTCGGACGGAGCGGCCGCGCACGCCGCGACCAGCCACACCGGGTGGCACAGGTCGGGCACGTCCGCCTCGAGGGTCTCGGCGAACACCGCGAGCACCGCCGGGTCGGTGGGTATCGGCGCGCTCGGCACGATCTCCCGCAGCAGGTGCGCGGCGGCCAGCGCGCAGCCCCGGTCGGGGGTGTTGCGCCGGCCGCGCCTGGTCGGCAGCGTCGGCCCGGCCGGCTCGCGGCCGCGGACGGTCGGCGTGTGGCGCGCGAGGCTGTCCGCGAATTCGGCGATCTCGGCGTCGCTCAGGGCTCGTTGCGCGGCATCCGGTGGCCGGCCTGCCGCCTGCGCGGCGACGGTGATCAGTTCGGCGACGGTGCCCGCGAAGGAGTCGAGCAGCCCGAGGCCGATCACGGTGGCCTCGACGTGGCCCGCCAGGTGGGTGCCGACCAGTTCCGCCAGCCGGGCGCGGACGGGCGCGGCCGCGCCGGGGGCCAGCCTGGGCAGCGCGCGCAGCACCTCGCCGGCCGGCCGGGCGGTGTCCACCAGCAGTACCGGATCCAGCAGTTCGTGCTCGACACAGTCGTTCACCCAGGCCGCGTCGGCGCGACCGAACGCGACGGTGGTCAGCCGGTCGATCGGTTCGCGGTTGAGGTCCTCGGCGGTGGAGCCGCACGAGCGGTTGACCACGGCGAGCCGCAGCAACCGGCCCGGTTCGCCCTCGGCGTGTTCGTGGCGCAGGAGTTCGTCGATCGGCTCGGGCGGGTACGGCGTCCGGCGATGCCCGGCCACCAGGCGCGGCAGATCGTACACGTACGGCTCGTGGACGAGCGTGGCCATCAGCCGGCGGGTGGCGTTGCGTCCTCGCGCGGTGGCGAAGACGCGTGGCAGCGCGTCGGGATCCTCGTACGGAATGCGCAGCGAGCCCAACCTGCCCGGCCCGTCCGGGGCTTCGAGCGCCTCCAGGACGGCGGCGGCCTGGTTCGAGTGGCCCGGCCCGCCGAGCAATCGCACCAGGCGCCGGACCGCCTCGGGCCCGCCGCGCTCCCACACCCGAAGAAACGCGAAGCCGCGCGCGTCGGCGGAGGGGAAGGTGAAGAGCGCGGCGTGCACGAGCTCGGGGTCGCCGCTGACCGCCAGCGGGGTGAGCCGGCGCTGATCCCGGCAGTCCAGCAGTTCGGCACGCAACCGCGGGTCCAACGGCACGAGTTCGGTACGCCCCGGGGTGCGCGGGACCCCGGAGGCGATGCTGCGGCGCAGGGTGAGCGGGGTGTGGTGGTTGCGGTACACGGCCGCGTTCACGAACGGGTCGTCCAGGGCGGTGAGCCGGCCCAGCTCGCGCGGGTCCAGGCAGGCGTTCTGCGCGACCGCCGCGCAGACCCGGGGATCGCGGGTGGCCAGCGCGACGTCGAGGGCGTGCGCGGGCAGCGGCCCCTTGCCCAGCAGGTCGCGCAGCAATTCGTCGCGCAGGAGGGGCAACAGGGTGCGCAGGTCCCCGGGGTCGGCGGCGTAGAGCAGGAATCGGTAGGGCCTGGACAGCGCGGGCGGCACGGTCGATCCGACCTCCGGGATCGATCCGTCGGCGATCTCGGCCAGTAAGTGGGCCAGGGTGCCCCGATGCCGCGACAGGTGCACCCGCAATGTGGCCCAACGACTCGCCGAGCCGCCCAGCCGACGGTGCAGCAGGTCGGTGAGCGGGCGGACGAACGGGAGTTCGGCCAGGGTCGCGACGGCGGTTCGGGCGGGGGTGACGGTGTCCAGGACGAGGGCGGCGTGCCGCTCGTCGGTGCGTCCGGCGGCGCCGGCCGAGGCGGCGATCCGGGCCACCTCGGGATGGCCCGGATGCTGTGCGGCGGCTTCGAGCAGGGCGGCCGAGGGGCGGGCGATCCGGGCCACCGCGGCCGGGTGGGCTCGATAGAGCTCCACGAGCAGGGCGTCCGGGCAGTCCGCGCGCGCGACCAGCGCCGCCGCGGCGGCCTCGGGCAGCGGCTCGGCGCGTTGGGCGTCCAGCAGCCGGCTCCAGTGCGGATCGCGGCGCCAGGTGGGTTCCGGCTCGCCGGCGCGCAGGCCGGCGATCAGGCCGTCGGCGCCCTCGGCGGCGGCCACCGCGGCCTCGAGTTCGTCGGTCCGGCCGCTCTCCAGCGCGCGGGTGGCGACGGCGGCCACGTCGAGCACGGGCGGGGGATGGCCGCCGGCCGCCGGGCCGGTGGGCGAGGCAGTGAAGTCCACCTCCGCGAGCAGCCCGGCCAGTCGTGGCGGATCGGCGAACAGGCCCAACAGGCCCCGTAGTTGCTCCGCGGTGGTGAGCCGCGTGGCGCAGGCGCGCAGCGCGTGCTCGATCAGTGCCGGGATCTCGGACACCACGGCTGCGCCGATGAAGTGCGGGTGGTCCGGCGGGTCTTCGGCGCACGCGCGGATCTCCTCCCACAACACGCCGAGCGCGTGCGGATCCGGATGTCGGCCCGGGGCGAGCACCTCGCGGCGCATCCACGGCAGGGCGGTGGCGTGCCGGTACACCAACCGATCCACGACCGGGTCCGGCCGCTCCAGCAGCGCGGCGAGATCGCCGGTGCCCGCCTCCGGGTTGCGCGCCACCGCGCGCCGAACCAGCACGTCGGGATCGCGAACTGCCTTGACCCGTGCGGCGATCGGCAGCGAAGCGTCGGCCAGGTAGGCGGGGTCGCCCTCACCGAGCCGGTGGCGCAGCCGACCCGCGTCCCCGGGTTCGCCGCTCGCCACCGCGAGTCCGAGCAGCACCTCGGCGGCCGGGTCGTACCGGCGCGCGGCTCCATGCGTCACTGTTCGCTTTCCCCTCGTCGGGCCGACCTGTTCGCCGTCGCCCCTCGTCCCGGGCGGTGTCACGAGGACCACCCCACCACAGCACACCGACGGTTGGCCGCCCCGGGACAAACGCTAGGGGGCGATAGGGGTGCGACGCGAGCGCCGGTCCCGGCGGTCGTGGATCGGTACCGGCCCGGTCGCCTCGTCCTCTTCGCCGGCGACGACCGGGAGCCTCCCGCCGCGGGCGAACCGCCCGGGGCTGGTGCCCAGGACGCGCTTGAAGTGCCGGTTCAGGTGCGACTGGTCGTAGAAGCCGGCGGTCACCGCGACGGTGTGCGGCGGCATTCCGTCGAGCAGGAGCCCGCGGGCGAGATCGACCCGACGTCCGGTCAGGTATTGGTGTGGCCCGATGCCGAACTCCCGGCCGAAGGCCCGCACCAGGTGGGTCGGGTGGGCGTACAACAAGCGGGCGGCCTCCGCGAGGGTGACGCCCTCGACGAATCGATCGTCCAGCAGGTCGCGCAGCCGCCGGGCCAGACCCGGATCACGCACGGCGGGCGGCGCGTCGACCCGACCCACCAGGTGTCCGCGCAGCCGTTCGGCGATGAACGCGAGCCTGCTCTCGGCCTCCAATTCCTCGCCCGGCCGCAGCAGCGAGGTGTGCAGTCGGTGTACCCGCCGGCTCAGCGCGAGGTCTGCGAGCACCGGGTGGTCCACGGCCGGGCCGATCAGCTCGTCGGCCACATGCGAGGAGTCCAGATACAGCACCCGCTTGCGGAACCCGGTCGGCGTGGCCGCGCTCCCGTTGTGCGGGACGTGCGGCGGCAGCAGGCTCACGGTGCTGCGCAGGGCGCCGTGCTCGTGCCGGTCCAGGTCGTACCTGACCATGCCGTCGTCGACGATCAGCAGCGTCCACGCGGCGTGCGTGTGCATCGGATAGGCGTGATCGGTCATGTGCGCGTGCAGGACCTCGCGCACCCCGGCCACCGCCGGCCGCCACGCCACGATCTCCGCGCCGGCAACCATGTCAGGATCGTACAAGACGGCCCCCGACCGGCCCGGACACGATGCCAGGCATGGAAACCGAGCACGAACCCGTTCGTTTCGACACCAGGATCGCCGTGCTGTTGCGCGCCGACCTGGCCCAGTGGCAGCGACTGAACGTCACCGCGTTCCTGGTCAGCGGCCTCGGCACGCGGATCCCGGAGGTGATCGGCGAGCCCTACGCGGACGCCGACGACACCGCCTACCTGCCGATGTTCCGGCAGCCGGTGATGGTCTTCGAGGGCACCAAGGAGGTGTTGACGGCGGCACACACCCGGGCGGTGGGTCGCGAACTGCCCGTCACGGTGTTCACCTCGGATCTCTTCGCCACCGGCAACGACCGGGACAACCGTGCCGCGGTCCGAGCCGTCCGGCGGGCGGATCTGGACCTGGTCGGAATGGCGGTGTACGGCCCGCGCAACGCGGTCGACAAGGTTCTCAAGGGCGCCCGGATGCATCCCTAGCGGATCGGCCGGGAGCGGAGCCGGATGTTCGCGCGGTGGGGCGTAGTGGCGGTGGCGGTGGGCAGTAGCCCCGGGTCGGGAAGCACAACCGATGATCCGACCGGTCGCGACGAGCGCGACCACCGCGCCGGTCGCGAGTGTCGCAACGGTCCGACGGTCGCTACGAGGAGGGTGGATGTGGTGAGCAACCCGCCGAAAGGTCGATCCGTGCCCGAAGAACCCGGTCCCGATGCCGATGCCGACTTCGACTCCTTTGTGGCGGCGCTCGACTACCCGATGTTCATCGTCACGGCGGCCCGGCCGGACACCGGCGAGCGCTCCGGATGCCTGGTCGGCTTCGCCACCCAGTGCGGTATCGACCCGCGGCGGTTCCTGGTCTGCGTGTCCGCCGCGAACCACACCCATGCCGTCGTCGCCGCGGCCGGCGTCATCGCGGTGCACGCGCCCGATTCACGGCAACACCCGCTCGCGGCCCTGTTCGGGGAGGAGACCGGTGATCGCACGGACAAGTTCGCGCACTGTGCGTGGACCGAGGGTCCGTTCGGCGTACCGCTCCTGAACGACTGTCCCCGGCGCTTCGTGGGTCGTGTCCTGGAGGCGATCGATCTGGGCGACCACACCGGCTTCGTCGTGGCGCCCGTCCGGGCTCCGGACCATCCGGCCCCGACCCGGCCCGACCTGCTGACCTTCTCCGACGTCCGGGACTTGGACGCGGGCCATCCCAGGGGCTGATCCGCCGCGGAACCGGGGAAACGAAACGAGGGGAGGGGGGGGGGGCGGGCGGCGGGGACGGGCGGGACCCGCCACCCGCAGCACCACCCACAACAG
>NZ_JBVHLU010000112.1:0-33437 GCF_055558835.1 Embleya sp. NPDC025285 | reverse complement strand
CGCTTTTTCTTTCCCCCGCTTCGCTCCTCCAAGAAAAAGCGGTGCCTCGCTCGGGGCTTCGTGTCCCTCCGCTTCGCTCCGGGGCACGAAGCCCAAGCTTGCGGCTCCGCCGCTCTCCGCGCTTCGCGCGTCGATCACGGGGGTGGGACTGGGTCGGGGGCGCTGACGCGCCTGGGGTGGGCGGGTGGGGTTGCCCATCTCGTTTGTTACCTGAACACGTGTCAGATCACATCGTGGATCACTTGAATGACTCGATCAAGGAGTTCTAGGGTCCGGCCCATGGCCACCATCAGTTCCGCCGTGCCCGATGACGCTCTTGCCGCCATGACCGCCCCGGGCGGTCCGTTCGCGCTGGTCGAGGAGGACGTTCTGGGCGTTCCGATGCGGGTGCTGGCCGATCGGCCCCGGTCGCTCACCGCGTTCGTCGAGCGGGCCGCTCGGTTCGGCGATCGCGAGTTTCTCGTGTACGAGGACCGGCGGATCGGCTTCGCCGAACACGTGCGCGACATCGCCTCCACCGCGCTCGCGCTGCGCGAGCGCTACGGGATCGGCCCGGGCGACCGGGTCGCGATCCTGGCGGCCAACCGGCCGGAATGGCTGACGGTGTTTCAGGCCACCGCGGCGCTGGGCGCGATCACCGTCGGAATGAACGGATGGTGGGCCGCCGACGAGATCCGCTACGGCGTCCGGGACTGCGCGCCCAAGCTGCTGGTGGCCGACCGACGCCGCCTGGAGCGGCTGGGCGGCGCGTCGGAGGCCGCGCGGAGCCTGGGTGTACCCGTGGTGGAGATCGAGGCCGACTGCGCCGCCCTGGCGGCGTACGCGCCCGCCGCCGAACTGCCGCCCGGCGCGGCCGACGAGGACGACCCGGCGCTGATCCTGTACACCTCCGGCACCACCGGGCGGCCCAAGGGTGCCGTGCTGACCCACCGCAACGTGGTCGGAATGCAGAACCTCCAGGCGCTGCTGGCCGCCCGGGCGACCGCACACGTGCCCGCCGAGGTGCTCGCCCAGGCGCCGCCCGGGCGGTGGCTGGTGAACAGCCCGTTCTTCCACGTCTCGGGCCTGCTCGCGGGCGCGGTGGCGGCGCTGGCCGGCGGGCAGACCATGGTGCTCTACAGCGGCCGGTTCGAGGTACCGGCCCTGCTCGAACTGATCGAACGCGAGCGCTGCACCACGTGGTCGCTGGTGCCCACGCTGGGCTGGCGGGTCGCCAACCACCCGGACACGCCGAAGTACGACCTGTCCTCGATCACCCGGTTGGGCGGCGGCAGCGCGGCCTTCTCGCCCGAACTGGTGCGCCGGCTCCAGGAGGTGTTCCCGAACGCGAAGGGCGCGTTCGGCGTCGGGTACGGGCTGACCGAGTCCGGCGGCGTGGCCACCACCGCGGGCGTCCGGCAACTGGAGGGCGAGCCGGGTGCGATCGGGGTGGCGGTGCCGACCGTGGAGGTGACGGTGCACGACCAGGACGGCACCCGGCAACCGGACGGCGTCGAGGGCGAGTTGTGGATCCGCAGCCCGCTGGTGATGCGCGGCTACTGGCGCAACGACGAAGCCACCGCGAAGGCGCTCACGCCGGATCGTCGGCTGCGCACCGGCGACCTCGGCTACACCCGCGAGGGCCGGCTCTACCTGGCCACCCGACGCAGCGACCTGATCCTGCGCGGCGGGGAGAACGTCTACCCGGCAGAGATCGAACACTGCCTGGACGCGCACCCCGAGGTGGCCGAGTCGGTGGTGGTCGGCGTACCGCACCCGGAATGGGGCGAGGAGGTCAAGGCGATCGTGGTGCCGGCCCGGGGCGCGACGCTCACCGCCGAACGACTCGGTGCCTATGTCGCGGAGCGCCTGGCGCACTTCAAGGTGCCCGCGTACTGGGAACTGCGCGACGAACCGCTGCCCCGGACGCCGACCGGCAAGGTGATCCGCGCGGTGGCCACCGGGGCCAAGCAGGCCGACCTGGTCGAGGAGTGAGCACCCGCGAGCGGGCCGGCGGTGATTCGCCGGCCCGCTCGCGTGCCGTGCCCGGGCAGTCGTGCCGGGGCGGGCCCGGTCAGTCGTTCTTGTGCAGTTCCTCGTTCAGCGCGCCCCACGACTTGGTCCGGGCGATCGCCTCGATCGTGCCGGTGACCGAGTTGCGGCGGAACAGCAGGCCGTCCCGGCCGGAGAGCTCGGCGGCCTTGACCACCTTGCCGTCCGGCGTGGTGACCCGGGTGCCGGCGGTGATGTAGCAGCCCGCCTCGACCACGCAGTCGTCGCCGAGCGAGATGCCGATGCCCGCGTTGGCGCCGAGCAGGCAGCGCTCGCCGACCGAGATGGTCTCCTTGCCGCCGCCGGACAGCGTGCCCATGATCGAGGAGCCGCCGCCGACGTCGCTGTGGTCGCCCACCACGACACCCGCGCTGATCCGGCCCTCGACCATCGAGGCGCCCAGCGTGCCGGCGTTGAAGTTGCAGAAGCCCTCGTGCATCACGGTCGTGCCGGGCGCCAGGTGCGCGCCCAGGCGGACCCGGGTGGTGTCGGCGATCCGCACGCCGCTCGGCACCACGAACTCGGTCATCCGGGGGAACTTGTCCACGCCGGCCACCTCGAACGGAACCCGCGCGGCCCGGGCACGCAGCCGGGCGGCGTCCACGCCGTCGACCGGGACCGCGCCCAGGTTGGTCCACACGACATTCGGCAGCACGCCGAACAGACCTTCCAGGCTCTGCCCGTGCGGGCGGACCAGGCGGTGGCTGAGCAGGTGCAGGCGCAGGTACGCGTCGTGGGTGTCCACCGGCGCGGCGGCCAGCGACGCGATCACCGTGCGCACGGCGACGACCTCGACCCCGCGCACCGCGTCGGCGCCCAGGCCGGCGGCGGCGTCGGCGCCGAGCGCCTCGATCGCCTCGTCGGCGGACAGGCGTACGGTCTCGGCCTTGCCGTCGGCGTCGCCCGCGGTCAGCTCGGGCGCGGGGTACCAGGTGTCCAGGACGGTGCCGTCGGCAGCGATCGTCGCGAGACCTGCGGCGACGGCACCAACGGTGGAGGAATCAGCAGTGTCGATCACCCCGCTACCGTACCGGGGGTCGGGGCCGACGCCCATCGCCGGTCGGCCCGCGTCCCGATCCGCTTTTCTTTCGTCCGACGCCCCCGCGCGCGGCTACTCCGGCTCGGGTCGTCGGGTCGGGCCCTCGCGGAACGGCCAGGTCTCGGAACGATCGCCGTCCGTCTCCGGTCGGGCCTCGCCGCGATGCGGGATGCCGAACGGGCTGTAGCCGCCGGTGTACTCGTCGACCCACTCGTCCGCCTCGGCGCGCCCGTGGTCGACCGGCGGCAGCGCGGTGCCGCCGACCAGCGCCTCGACCATCTCCGCGGCCCGGGTCTGCAACGGGATCGCGCCACAGGCCATGGCGGTGTCCCGGGCCCGTTCCAACTCGCCGATCGCGTCCGGCTTGTGGCCGTCCTTGCGCAGCCGGTCGCCGTACGCGAGCAGCGCCTTGGCGTACTCGTAGTTGGCGCCGACGCCCTCCAGCGCGACCGCCGCGTCCCACAGCGCCTGTTGCGCGTTGACGTTGTCCTCGATGATCCCGGCCACCCGCTTGGCCTGGCCCGCGGCCACCGGCGCGTAGAAGGTGTCGGCACGGGCGACGGCCTGCCTGGCCACCTCCTGGGCCAGCTTCTTGTTCTGCCGCGGGCCCTCGGCGTTCAACGCCTCGGCGAGCAGCAGGCCCCACGGGCACCACGCGGGGTTGTCCATGCCGCGTGCGCGCAGCCGTTCGCCGAGCTCGGTCAGCGGCTGGATCACTTCCTCGTGCCTGCCCTGGGCGATCCGCAACTCGGCGAGCACGATGGTGGGGACCGGCAACACGCGGGCGGCCTGATTGGCGCGTGCGGGATCGTCGAAGCCGATCCTCCGCGCCTGCCGCTCGGCCTCGTCGAGGTCGCCCAGCGCGATCAGGGTCTGGATCAGCACCCCCGCCGCGTACCACTTCGAGGGTGTCTCCTCGCCGAGTTTGAGAGCCATGTCCAGGCCGGTCTCGGCCTGCTCACGAGCCTCCTTGAGCCTGCCCATCCGGTAGTACAACATCGCCCGGAAGGCGTGGCCGTAGGACAGGTGCGCACGTTGGCGTCCGTTGTCGCGCAGCTCGGCCATGCCGCTCTCGAGGAGTTCGTGGGCCTCCTTGAACAGGTCGCAGTAGATGAAGGTCAGGGTGAGCACCATCGGGATCTCGAAGCCCCAACCGTCCTCGACCCAACTGAATCCGGGACGCTCCTTGTTCGGATCCTCCGGTCCCAGTGCCGCGCGGGCGAACTTGGTGGTGGTCTGGAGTCGTCGTCCGGTGAGCACGCCGTACCACGCGACCAGGGCGAACAGCGAGTAGTTCGTCCGGGTGGTGGCGCCCTCGGTGTTCAGTCGCACGGTCAGCCGCTGCAGGTTGTGGGCCCGCGAGGCGAAGGCGGTGTCGTCCTCCCAGAAGGCGGCCCACATGAACAGGTCGGCGTAAAGCCTGGGGCGTTTGCCGATCGGGGTGATCTCGATCTCCCGCTCCAGGAGCTTGATGCTCTTGGGCAGGTGACCACTGAACGCGAGCGAGCGGCCGAGCTCGACGACGATGTTGGTGTGCAGGTCCGTCCCTGGTTCGCCGGACTCCGCGAGCGCCTTGGTCAGCGGTTCGAGGCTGGCCGGGGGATCGTTGACGAACAGCGCGCGGCCGATGTTGTAGTGCAGCCTGGCGTGCATGTGCCGGGGCGCGAGCTCGGCCAGCGCGTGTTCGAGGTAGGTCACGCCCGCCTCCGGGACACCGGAGGCCAGGCACTCGCGGGCCGCCTCCACCATGATGTTCGCGGCCCACTCGTCCTTGAGCCCGACCATTTTCAGCGCGTGCGTCGCGGCGGTCTGCGCGGAGAAGCGGTCCGCGCGCAACATCCGGGCCGTCTTCGCGTGCATCGCGCAGCGCTCGTTCGGTTCGAAGCAGAAGCGGTAGACCGCGAGTCGCACCAGCGGGTGGGTGAAAGCCAGGTTCGAGGGGCTGTCGGGGACCCAGGTGAGAATCTCCTGCTTGTACAGATCATCCGCGGCGGTGACGATGGCCGAATGGGTCAATCCGGTGAGCTCGACCGCGCGGTCGATCGTCACGTGTGGCGTCAGGATCGCGGCGGCCAGCGCCAGTTGTCGGGAGGCCGGATCAGCTTGCCGAAACGCTCCTTGAAGTGCTGCTCGGCGTAGGCCTGGGCGGCGTGCTGTTCCATGGCGGCGCCGTGTCGGGGCAGCGCGGCCTCGACCGGTTCGATCCCGGACGACTCGACGAACCGCAACAGTTCCCGCAGGATCTGCGGTTCGCCGCCGCAGTAGCGGTGGCAGTGCTCGGCGAACGCGTCGTCGACCCGCGCGTCGGGAAAGCGGTGCCGGATCACGGCCGCGGTGCTCGCCGCGCTCAGCGCGGTCAGTTTGGTGGCGGCGCGGCCCGCGACGGCGTCGAGCGTGCGCAGCGAGCCCTCCAGCGCCGCGTCGTACTCGTCCGGGCGATAGGACACCACCATCAGGACCGGGAAGTCGCGCACCTTCATCGCGAATTGCGCGAGCCACCCCATCGACGACGGGTCGGCCCAGTGCACGTCGTCGATGACCATGATCAGCGGCGCGTACTCCTGCACGTAGCCGCGGAGTACGGCGTCGAGGGCGGACAGCACGTTCTCCGGGTCCGGCGACTCCCCGGGCTGACGCGGACTCATGCCGAAGATCGGTCCGAGGATTCCGTACCACTCGCCGAGTCGTTGCTTTTGGCTCGCCTTGTCCAGGTTGTGCAGATCCCGGAACAGTCGCTTCACCAGACCGTAGACCCGGACCTTCTCCAGGTCGTACCCCGTCACGTGCAGCGTGGTGAAGCCCTCGGCCTCGGCGGTGCGCCTGGCCCACGCGAGTATGGCCGACTTGCCCATGCCGGCCTGGCCGGTGACCACCGTGACCCGACCCTCGCCGGTCTCGCGCACCGCCGCCAACCGGTCGCGGATTTCGCGTTGCAGGAAGTCGCGCTCGACGAGGGGCATGGGCTCCGTCCCGGACACCATGTTTTGTGTGTTCTCGCGGCCCAGGTCACCCGGGTTCGGTGCCGTGCGTGGTGCCGTCATCGCGCAACCTTTCTGCCGTGCGTCCCACCCCGAGCCCGCGCGGAACGATTACGCGCCGTGGCGGATCACTTGCGCTACCCATCCTGCGCCAATCACGCAAGCCCTGTCCCCGACTTGGCCGAGAAGTCCTGTCGACGTCCTCTCCCCACCTGGCACCTTTCCGTCGGCGAACGCGTGTGCGACCGATTCGGCAACCGCGCACTTGGTGCGCGAGCATGCAGCCAACGCTCGTCCTCGAACGCCGACGGGCTCGACGAAGTACGTTCGGAACGGAAAGGCCGTGACACCCGTGTTGGGACCGCAGATCGGTGTACCCGTGACTCCTGCCGCGTCGATGCGAATGCCCCCGGAGTCGGGGGAGTTGCGCTATCAGCGCTGTGGCGCGTGCGAGGCGGCGAACTTCACCCCCACCGAGATGTGTCGGGGCTGCTCGTCGCGCGCGCTGCACTGGGCCACCAGTGCCGGGCGCGGCAGTGTGTACAGCTGGACCGTGGTGAGCCGGCCCGCCGCGCGCGAACTCGGCGATCCCTACGCGGTGGCGATCGTGGACCTGGACGAGGGCTATCGCATGCTCACCAACCTGGTCGAGGTGGAACCGGCCGAGATCCACTCGGGGATGCGGGTGCGGGTGGACCTGCGGACCACGGGGGAGGAGCGGGTGCTGCCGTTCTTCACGCCTGATCGGAGCTGAACCCCCGATCGGCGCCGAGCCCTTGGTCCGAGCCGAACCCTTCTTCGAAGGCGGGCCCTTGATCGAAGACGAACCTTTGATCGAAGACGAACCTTTGATCGAAGACGAGCCCCTGATCGAAGGCGAGCCTCCGATCGGAGCCGAGTCCCCCGGCCGGCCCGAGCCCTCGGCGGGAGTCGGCGTGCCGGCCGGGGGCGAACTCGCGCTCGGAGTCGGCACGTCGACCCGGACCGGTCCCCTGGACGAACGCGTCCCCCCGGCCGGACTCGTCCGCCGGATCGGGCGGGCGCGCCGCCGGCGGCCTGCGCGTTCCCGGTGACCGGGTGCGGGCGGCGAATCGGTCGGGGTGGAAGTCGGCGCCCGGGATGTCCGGTCGGCCGCTGGCCCCGTCGCACAGCAGGTCGGCCACCAGCGTGCCCACCGCCGGCACGATGCCCAGCCCGTGCTCGCCGCACCCGGCCGCGACGAACAGCCCGTCGGGGCCCACCGATCCGATCAGCGGCAGGTGGTCGGGCCCGGCGTCGTGCCGGGTGCCGAACGCGGCCACCGGCGCGATCTCGCGAAAGCCGGGGAGGCGGGCGGCGAGATGTGCCGCGGCGCGCGCGGTGAGCTCGTCGTCGAACGCGTCCGCGGCCGGGTCGAGCGCGCCGAGCAGTAGTTGCCCCGGGCCGTCCGGGCGCAGGTAGCGCCGGTGCGGCAGATCCACCAGGACCGGCCGCTCGTCGACGGCCCGGCCCACCCGCACCCGGACCGCGAACTCGCGGGCGGCGCGCACCGGCAGGGTCACCCCCAGCGGCTCCACGAACGCGGGCGAGTCGGCGCCCGCGGCCACCACGACCGTGCCGGTGGCCACCTCGCGGCCGTCGCTCAGCCGAACCCCGGTGATCCGGTCCCGGGTCGCCGACACGCTCACCACCGGCGCGCACGGCAGGATCGCGGCGCCGCCGTGGCGGGCCGCCCGGGCGAAGGCGCGCGCGGTGCGCCTGGTGTCGGCGTACCCGCCGCGCGGCTCGTGCGCGAAGGCGGCGAAGTCCCGGACGGCGAGCTCCGGCCACCGTGCCGCGACCGCGTCCGCGGCCACCCGCGCGACGTCGATCCCGAGCGCGCGGCGCATCGCGATGCCCGCGTCCAGGGCGCCGAGATCGGCGGCGGTCACGCCGACGAGCCGACCGCACCGGCGGTACCCGACATCCTCGCCGAGCACGTCGGTCGCGTCCTCGAACAGGTGGGTGCCCGCCCAGGCCATCGCCGCCAGCGCGGGCACCGTGGCGGAGCAGTGCACGGCACCTCCGCCGGGTCCCGGGTCGCCGGTCGACCCGGGCGGGCCCGAACCGCCGGCACCCGCCGCGCACACGATCACGTCGCGCACACCGCGCCGGGTGAACGCGTACGCGATCGCCATGCCCTCGGGACCGGCCCCGACGATCACCACATCGGCCGCCGGAGTGCCCGGCCTCACCGGGTCACCCCCGCGGCTGCCGGTCGGCCGGTGCGCCGAAACGCGGTCGTACGGTCTCGTGTCGTCATCTCGCGCCGTCACCTGGGTCGAGGGTGGCCGGTCCCGCTACCGGAACCGATGTCGCCCGGAGTGAACCGCGCGGCCGTTTCCAGCTTTCGACGCGAGCGTAACGGAGGTGTTACGCACGGTGGCGCGAGCAGGCGCGGCGGCAGCGCCGGGCGGTGAGCGTCACTCGAACGGTCGCGGTGCCCAGGCGTCGGATCAGTTCGACGTGCGCGGCGCCGCCGCACGAGGGTGCGAGAAGTGTCATGCCGGGAACCTTATACCCCCTGGGGGTAGGCGGCGGTTAGGATTCGATTCCGGTGGGGGTCGCGGCATCGACGCGATCACCTCGGGTAATCGTTGGGACAGGGCCCGTCGGGGTCGCAGGCAGCACGACGAGGAGGCGCGATGACCACCACCGCTATCGCCGCATTGGTCACGTTGTCCGTCGGCGCTCTCGGCTGCCTGTGGTTGCTCACCCGGGGGCGCCGTGCCGAGCGGATGACCGCGGCCGTGCTGATGTGCATGTTCGCGTCGCTCGCGCTGGTGTTCTACTCGATCGGCCAGGGCGGGATGGGCGCGTTGGACGCCGCGCTCCTGCTCGGCGTCGCGGCGCCCGCGGGCACGCTGATGGTCGCGGCGCGCGGGCGCGGCCCGGGTCGCGCGGCCGGCGGTCGCGACCACCGGGCACGCTGACCACCGGCCGCGGCGACCGCGGCCCGCGTCGATCGGGGCGCGATCAGCTCTTGTCGCCGCCGCGGCGCAACAGGAAGGTCACGCACAACCACACCAGCGTGGTGGTGCAGCCCATGATGATCAGCGCGAAGGCGATCACCACCAGGTAGACGCCGGACGTGGTGGCCAGTGCCGCGAACACCGCCGCGAACAGCACCACCAGCAGCAGCACGTGCCATGTGCCGGAGAGCGTCGGCCGACGCATCCTGCGGCGGGCCCGCTTCGAGGCCGGCATCGAGCCCGCGCCCGGAACGACACGGCCGCGCGCGCCGGTCCGCCTGCGGTTGCGGGAAGGACGCATGGTACGAAGCGCCAGGTCCAGCTCCTGGTCCTTGCGCAGTTCGTACTCGATCTCCTCCAGCATCCGCCGCTCGCTCGGCGTTAGACGCACTTCCTCCATCATGTCGTTCGCCCCCTACTGCAGCCCCGGCCGCATCCCTCGAGCACCGCCGAACGGCCCGGGCGTCGCGGCAGGGACAGCCGACGGCGCGAGCCGTACTCAGAGGGTCCCCCGCAGGTGGCGATGTGACACCTGGCAGAACGAGAGATGACAGGTGGTGATATTTCCTTTGAGTGCTGGACGGGGCAAGCACGACGGGTGTGCGGCGGGTCGCGCCCGGGGTGCTCGAACGCCGTCCGTCCGCTCGTGCGAGGTCGCCGGGTAGGGTCACCCGTTATGGCCAACGGAACCACTGACGAAACGTCGGGCGAGGCGCCCGGCAAGCCCGCCGAGCTGCTCGACCTGCGGGACAGCATCGACAACATCGACGCGGCCCTGATCCACTTGCTCGCCGAGCGATTCAAGTGCACCCAGCGGGTGGGCGTGCTCAAGGCCGAGCACAAGCTGCCGCCGGCCGACCCGGCCCGCGAGGCGGTACAGATCCGCCGTCTGCGCGCGCTGGCCGAGAGCGCCAAGCTGGACCCCGACTTCGCGGAGAAGTTCCTCAACTTCCTGGTCGCCGAAGTGATTCACCATCACGAGGCAATCGCCCGCGCGTGATCAACCTCCGACGGGCTCGTTGAGTCGATTGCCTGCACTGCCCGAAATCCCCCTTCGGTAGCGCCGTCTGACGTTTCGTCACGCGCGGGTTGCTACTAACGGGGGAAGTTCGCGCGCCCCCCGTCACCGGTACCCCGCCCACGCGTTGGACGTCCCGGAACTTCGGTTCCACCGTCTATCGATCGATGGGAATAACTACCAGTGAACAAGCTCACCAAGGGTGCGGTCGTCACCGCCGCCATTCTCGGCGGTTCGGTTGCGATGGGGGGCCAGGCGTTCGCGTCGGCCGATGCGGACGGCGCCGCCGTGGACTCGCCCGGCGTGCTCTCCGGGAACAACGTCCAGGTGCCGGTGCACGTTCCGGTCAACATCTGCGGCAACAGCGTCAACATCATCGCGGCGCTGAACCCCACGTTCGGCAACACCTGCCTGAACGGGGACGGCATGGACCACGCCACCCCGATGCCCCCCGGGCACCAGGGTCACCCCGCTCAGCCGCCGCACCACGCCCCGCCGACCGACGACTGTCCGCCGGAGCTCCCGCCGCCGCCGCACACCCCGCCGGGCGACGACTGCCAGGACCCGACCGCCCGGGTCGGCGGCGCCCCGAACCTGGCCGGCGCGATGCTGGGCTGAACCGCCCGCCACGGCACGTCGGCCCCGGAACACCTCCCACGTGTTCCGGGGCCGCGAGCTTCCCGCGGGCATGGGCCGGCGGTGCCGGCCTCCTCGGCAGCGTCAGGCGGACACCCGATCGCGCAGCCGGCGCGGCGCCGGCTTGGGCTTGGGCGGCTTGCCGACCGCCGAGACCGCGCCCACCACCGCGATCACCAGGGAGATCGCGGTGATCGCGCCGAGCATGCCGAAGGTGCCGACCAGCGCCTCGCTGCGATCCGCGTCGCCGGTGATCAGGATCAGCAGGCCGACCAGCGCGGCGGCGATCGCCATCGCGCCCACCACCCGGGCGAACTCGGTCACCTCGTAGCGGATCCGCTCCACGCCGTGCGTCGGCGGTCGCCACGGCAACGGCGCGCCGAGAAAGTGATAGCCCACCCGCTGGTCCACCCAGCGGATCGCCCGGTGGCCGAACATCACGGTGCTGCCGATGTACAACGCGGCGATCCCGTGCCGCGCGCCGGCGGTGGCGCCGCCGCGCAGGTCCACCACGGCGACCACGAGCAGGATCAACTCCAGGAGCGGTGTGCTGAACAGGAACACGTTGCTCAGCCGGCGGCGGCGCAGCGCGTAGCGGCTCAGCAGGCCCAGGGCGATCAGCACCCAGAAGCCCACCTCGCAGACCACGATCATGGCGACGACCACGGCGATCTCCTCCTCGGAGTGGGCCGAGCGCGCACCCCGAGGGGGTCGAGGCGCCGGCGAACGGACCCCACCAGCCTCTCTCGCGCGCACCGCCCGGGGATCGTCGGCAGGGCGGATCCCGGCGTACAGACAACGATGTAGCGGGCGCCGGCGCGGTATCGACGATCCGTGACTCGCCCGCCGGATACTGTGCAGGCAAGGCCGAACAGCAGGGAGAGCACATGGCGCAGGAGCAGCCGGACGGTCGGGTCATGGTCGAGTTGGTGGACCCAGAGGGGAACACGATCGGCCTCGCGGAGAAGCTGGAGGCTCATCAGCCGCCGGGTCTGCTGCACCGCGCGTTCTCGGTCTTCCTCCTCGACGACGAGGGCCGGGTGCTGATGCAGCGCCGGGCGCTGACGAAGTACCACTCGCCGGGCCGGTGGTCCAACACGTGTTGCAGCCACCCGTTCCCCGGTGAGGAGCCCCGGGACGCGGTGCTGCGCAGACTGACCGAGGAACTCGGCGTCAAGCCCACCGTGCTCGAACCGGCCGGCCTGGTGACCTACGACGTCACCGACGAGGTCTCGGGCCTGGTCGAGAAGGAGTACAACCACCTCTTCGTCGGCCTGGTCGGCGGCGAACTCGGCCTCAACCCGGAGGAGGTCGACGACGTCGCGTTCGTGCCGCTCGCCGATCTGGACGGGTGGTTGGCCGGGCACGAGCACACCGCGTGGTTGAGCGCGGTGCTCGACCCGGTCCGGGAGCCGCTCGCGGCGCTCGCCGCACGCTGAGCACACGCCGAGGGGCGGGTCCGGACGCACCGGGCCCGCCCCTCGCGTGTCCCGTCCCGACGACGGGTCGGCGGGGGCTCGCGCTCAGGCCAGCGAGAGCGCCGCGAGCGCCGCGTTGACGATCGAACCGGGCAGCAGGTCGTGCAGTTCGTACAGGTCCTCGATCCGGCCGGTCTGGCCGAACTGGTCCACGCCCAGCGGCACGCTCGGCACGCCGAGCGCCGAGCCGAGCCAGGCGAGCGTGTGCGAGGACGAGTCGTGCACGGTGACCACGGGGGCCCGGTGCGGGAACGCGGTGCGCAGCGCGCCCGGCGCGGACGGCGTGGTCGCGGTGCGCACCCCCTGGCGCAGGGTGCGCTGCCACGCGCTGTAGAGCCGGTCGGCCGAGGTGATGTCCACGACGTGCGCGGCGATCCCCTCGTCGCGCAACTCGTGTGCGGCGGTCAGCACTTCGGGCAACACGGCGCCGGAGGCGGCCAGGTACACGGTTGGTGCGCCGGGCAGGTCGGGCGCGTCCAGGAGGCGATACGCGCCGGCGAGCACCTGGCGGCGCAGCAGCGCGTCGCCGAGCCGGGTTCGCGCGGCCTCGAACGGCGCCTGGTCGATCGGGCGGGTGGTCAGCCGGAAGTAGTAGGCGCCATTGTCCGGTTCGACGCCGTGGTCCGGACCGCCGGCGATCCGGCCCACCGCGTCGCACAGCAGCCAGTCCAGCGCGGTGCCGTAGGCGGGTTCGATCAGCGTGGTGCCGGGCAGTTCGAGCCCGATCGACGCGGTGATCGTGGACTGGTGCGCGCCGCCCTCGGGAGCGAGCGTGACGCCCGAGGGGGTGCCGGCCACGATGAACCGCGAGCCGGAGTACACGGCGTGGATGAACGCGTCAAGGCCGCGGCACACGAACGGGTCGTAGACGGTGCCGATCGGGATCAGCGGCTGGCCGGACAAGTCGCCCGCCAGGCCGAGCTGTTCCAGCAGCAGGAACAGGTTCATCTCGGAGATGCCCAGCTCGATGTGCTGCCCGCCGGGGCCCTCGATCCACTTCAGCGCGCCCTCGCCGGACCACGCGCGGCGCTCGGTGGGCGCGAACACCCCGGTGCGGTTGATGAAACCGGCCAGGTTGGTCGAGGTGGCCACGTCGGGGGCGGTGGTCACCAGGTACGGCGCCAGCGCCGGGTCGCGGGAGAGGTCGACCAGGACCCGGCCGAAGGTCTCCTGGGTGGACACCGGCTTGCTCATTCGCTGATTCGTCGAGGCGGCGACCGGGACGCCGAGCGGGCCCGGCCGGGGTGCGCGGGACAGGTGCTCGCGGCGCTGCCCGGCCAGGATGCCCTCGGGCGTGGCGGCGTCGAAGCGGTCCCACTCGGTGCGCTCGCTCAGCCCGTGCTCGGCGCGCAGCGTGGCCACCTGCTCGGTGCTCAGCAGCGCGGAGTGGTTGCGCGGGTTGCCCGCCAGCGGCAGCCCCCAGCCCTTGACGGTGTACGCGAACACCACGCTGGGTCGGTCGGTGACCTCGTCGCAGCGCCGGTAGGCGTCCAGCAGCGCGGCGATGTCGTGCCCGCCCAGATCGGTGACCAGCGCGTGCAGCTCCGCGTCCGGCACGTCGGCGACGGTGTCCGCGACGTCGGCCGGCGCGCCGTCCAGGAAGTGCGCGCGCACGTCCGCGTCGGCGAGGCCGAACAGGGCCTGGTACTGCTCGTTGGGCATCGCGTCGATCCACGCCTTGAGCGGCGCGCCGCCGGGCCGGTCGAACGCGGCCTGGAGCCGGCGGCCGTACTTCACCTCGACCACATGCCAGCCGGCCGCCTCGAACTGGCCGCGCCACTGGTCGATCCGCACTCCGGGCACGACCCGGTCCAGCGACTGCCGGTTGAAGTCGACCAGCCACATCACGTTGCCCAGGCCCTGGGTGGCCGGGTCGGCGATGGCCTCCCAGATGTTGCCCTCGTCCAACTCGGCGTCGCCCAGCAGCGCGACGAAGCGGGACGCCGGGCGCGCTCCGAAGTGCGCGTCCACGTAACGCCGGGCGGCGGCGCCGAACAACGGCGCGGCGGCGCCCAGCCCGACCGAACCGGTGGAGAAGTCCACCCATTCGCGGTCCGGGTCCTTCGTCCGGGAGGGGTACGACTGGAGCCCGCCCTTGGCGCGCAGCGTGGTCAGGTAGGACCGGTCCAGGTTGCCGAGCAGGTACTGGATCGCGTGGAAGACCGGGGACGCGTGCGGTTTGACGCTGATCCGGTCCGGGCCGTCGAGGTGGGCGAACCACAGCGCGGTCATCGCGGACACCAAGGACGCGGAGGACGCCTGGTGGCCGCCGACCTTGATGCCGTCCGCGTTCGGCCGGTCGTGGTTGGCGGAGTCGACGATGCGCGTCGCGAGCCACAGGATGCGGCGCTGGACGGCTTCGAGGACGGGCAGGTCGATACCGAGCGCGGCCGCGGCGTGGTCCGTGTCGCTGCGATGCATGGTCGTCACCTCAAGATCGATCGGGGTGGCCGAAGCATACGGCGATCGTCTCACCATGCGATACGCGTGGACGGTCCACGGTAGCTGCACGTATCCGTCCATTGACAGCGCGTCCCGGTGCTGTTGGTCTGTTCCGAGCGCCACCGCACTCACCCGATGGATCGTCCCGACGCCTCCGGAGGCATGCCATGGCCCAGTCGACCGCGATACCCGGCGGACCGCCGCCGACCGAGACGCTCCGGTCGTACGTCACCGACAACGGGTCCGACACGGTCACCGTCCTGGACGTGGTCACCGGCACGGCGGTGGCGACCATCGACGTTCCCGGTGCGCTCGGGCCGCCCGCGGTCGCCGGCGGATCCGTGTACGTCACCTCCCCGGAGCGGGGCGTGATCACCGTGATCGACACCGAGACGCCGGTGGTGCTGGGCCGGATCGCCGCGGCCTGGCCGCGCTCGCCGGTCGCGGCCCCCGACGGCGCCGCCGTGTACTTCGCCTCCTGTCCGCCCGCCGACCACGGCTTCGCGTCGAATACCGTCGAGGTGCTCAGCCCCACGCTGAACACGGTGGTGCGCAGCCTCCCGGTGCCGCACCCGGCCACGTCGGTGACACCGGCTCCCGACGGTGACCGGCTCTACCTGGCCGGCTTCGCCGAGGACCTGGTCACCGTGCTCGACCCGGACACCGGCGCCACGGTCGTGGGCACGGCGAAGGCGCCCCGGGCGGTGGTGTGCTCGCCGGACGGCGCGAGCGTGTACGTGGCCGGCGCCGGCGGCGTGTACATCCTCGACGCGGCCACGCTGCGCTGCCTGGGCACGATCACGATCGAGGGCGGCGCCACCGACGTCGCGGTCTCCCCGGACGGCTCCCGGCTGTACGTGGTGCCCGACGGCGCACGGGACCTGCGGATCGTGGACCCGGCCACGCGCGAGCCGATCGGGAGCGTCGACACGCCGAACGCGGCGGCGGTCCAGGTCACTTCGGGCGGAACCCGCGCCGTGGTCCTCAACGCGGGATCGGGGGACGTCGTCGTCGCGTCGATCGTGGACACGGGCAGTGACACGATCGTGCACTCGGTGCCGATCGGCCGGAGTCCGTCGCCGTGATCGCCGGCAACCGGGGCAGGGTCGGTCACGACGGTGCGCGGGCGCCCGGCCGGACCCGGGGGTGACGCCGCCCCGGGCGCTCCCGACGCCCGGTCGGGGCACCCGAGGCGGTTCGCGGCCGGAACCCGCCCCGGAGCGGCGCTACGCGAAGCGCTCCCGCAGGGCGGCCAGGCCGACGCCGTAGGTGCCCTCGGCGAAGACCGCGTCGACGGTCTCCACCACGTCCGCCTCGCCCTCGTAGGCGGCCGACCAGACCACCTCGCTGCCGTCCGGGTGCGGGTGCACCGCGAGCGTGCCCACGTAGTTCGACACCGCGAGCGGGACCTGGATCAGTCGGTAGGTCATCCGGTGCGCGTCCGCGTCGTGGCTGATCAGTTCCTCGCGCGAGAGCACTTCGCCGTCGATCGCGAACGCCCGCACCGCGCCCGGGGTGTTGGCGTCGCCGCCGCCCTCGATCGTGCTCGGCGGTACCACCGGGTGCCAGTCGCCGAGGGCGCCGAAGTCGCCGATGACCGCCCAGACCTTGTCCGGTGTGGCGGCGATCACAGCGGAACGCGAGAACTCGTGCATGAAGGCACTCCTGTCGGTTCGAAATTACGCGCGTGGAGATGGGACGATGCGATTCGATTCGGTTTTCCCGCCGATTCGACCCGGGTCCGCGCGGGTCCGCAATACCACCGGGTGGTTGGTGTCGGCCGAATAAATCACCCGCCCGATGTGGCCTGTCTCCTGGACGCGGAAACCACTTGGCGCCTAGAACCGTTGCAGGGCCGAACGGGTCACGGGAGCGACGAGGCGAGAAAGGGACGGCGAGGACGTGTTGTACGGACTTGTGCTGACGGCTTTCGCGGCGGCCATTCTGGTGACCGCGCCTCGCGTCCTGCGCCGGGCCGAACGCAGCGGCTTCGGTCCGCGCCACGTACAACGCGCGTGGCGGGCCGCGGCCGGTGGTGTCCTGGCGTCGTTCGCGCTGGCCGTGCCGGTCTACACGCCCGACCTGTGGCTGGCCCCGATGCGCGCGGCCGGCTTCGCCCCCCGGATCGGCATGCCGCACGTGCCGCTGGTCGTGCAGATCGTCGTCGCCTTGCTGGCGCTGCTGATCGTCGGGTTCGGCTGGCGCCGGGGCGCGGGCGCGACCCGCGACTACCGGCGCGCGTTGCGCGTACAACTGGACCGGCTGGAGAACTGCGCCCCACTGCTGGACGAGGAGGCAGGCGGCCGGCCGCGCCTGGTGATCGTCGAGGACGACGCGCCGCGCCTGGTGCTGCTGCCGTCCCGGCCGCCGCGCGTCGAGGCCACCACCCGCGCCCTGGACCTGCTCCGCCCGGAGGAACTGAACGCGGTGCTGACCCACATGGCCGGGCACCTGCGCCGGCGGGACGCGCAGTGGATGGTCTGCGCGGACACGCTCGCCGACGCCTACCCGATGGTGCGCTTCTTCGGCGAGTGGGCCGACCACGCGGCGGAACTGTCGGAGAAGGCGGCGGACGCGGACGTACGCGGCTCGATCGCGCGGGTCAACCTGCGCCGGGCGATCGTCAAGCTGTCCGGGCCGGGGCAGGCGGGCGGGCCGTTCTGCCCGTGCTTCGCGTGGCCGCAGCAGCGCCAGGAGGAACTGGCCGTGCACCAGGCCCAGGCGACCGCGCACCCCGAGGTGGCCGTCGCGGGCGTCCGCGTGGGCGCACCGGTCGCCTCCGCGGGACTGCGGCTGCTGACCGCGGCGGCGCTGCTGGTGCCCTCGGTGATCGTGGTGTCACCGCACTTCCTGTATCTGTGAGCCTCGCGCTCGCGCGTGCCGCGTCGGACTTTTCCGACCGGTGAGTCCTGTGCCGTGCGCGATCGGCACGGGGGTGGGCGCGCCCACCCCGTCGGGCCCGGTGTTGATCACCCTGTCGGGTCGCGACCGTTCCTGATAGGTATGCGGGACGGGCGCGGCGATGCCGGCCGGGCACGGGCCGGGCGGGGCGAGGAGGGCACGACGGTGACACACACGAGCCTCTGGGCGGCCATCGAGGCGCGGGCGGCCCGAACGCCCGACGGCGAACTGCTGGTCGACGAGCACGGTCGGCGGTTGACCCACCGGGAATTCCGCGACGCGGCCGAGGCCTTCGCGGCGTTCCTGCACACCCAGGGACTGGGCCCGGGCGACACGGTCACCTGGCAGTTGCCCACCCGGCTCGAATCCGTGGTCCTGGTCGGCGCGCTGTCCCGGCTCGGCGTCGTGCAGAACCCGATGATGCCGATCCACCGCGAACGCGAACTCGCCTTCGTCACCCGACAGACCGGCGCCTCGATGCTGATCGTGCCGCCGGCGTGGCGCGGGTACGACTATCCGGAACTGGCCCGTCGGGTGCGCGACCGGGTGCCCGGTCTGGAACTGCTGATCCTGGACGGCCCGTTGCCCACCGGCGATCCGGCCCACCTGCCGCCCGCGCCGCCGGTGCCCGGCACGCCCGAGGACGCCCCGGTGCGCTGGTACTTCTACACCTCCGGGACCACCGCCGACCCCAAGGGCGCCCGGCACACCGACGCGAGCATCATGGCCGCGGGTGTCGGCATGGCGGACCGGATCGGCGCGCGAGAGGGGGACAGGGTCGCGCTGGTCTTCCCGTTCGCGCACATCGGCGGCTGTACGACCTGGCTGACCGCGGCCCTCACGCACGGCGTCACGATGATCCTGACCGAAGCCTTCCACCCGGAGGAGACGCCCGACCTGCTGCGCCGCGAGCGGGTCACGCTGGCCGGCGCGGGCACCGTCTTCCATCAGGCGTGGCTGGCCGCGCAGCGCCGCCGGCCCGCCGGCGACCCGCTCTTCCCGCGGCTGCGCAGTTGTCCCGGCGGCGGTGCGCCCAAGCCACCCGGGCTGCACGAGGCGATCAAGCGCGAACTGGGCGGCGCGGGCGTGCTGGCCGGTTGGGGGATGACCGAGGCGCCGATCCTGACCATGGCGGGCCCGGACGACCCGGACGACGCGTTGGCCCGGGCCGAGGGCCGGCCCACCCGCGGAGTCGAGGTCACCGTGGTCGGGCCGGACGGGCTGCCGGTGCCGGTCGGCGCGGAGGGCGAACTGCGGGTGCGCGGGCCGCAGGTGATGCGCGGGTACGTGGACGCGCGCCTGGACGCCGAGGCGTTCGACGAGGCCGGGCGGGTGCGTACCGGTGACCTGGGCCGAGTGGACGAGCACGGCAACGTGTACGTCACCGGGCGTCTCAAGGACGTCATCCTGCGCAAGGGCGAGACGATCAGCGCCAAGGAGGTCGAGGACCTGCTGGACGCGCATCCGGCCGTCGCCGAGGTCACCGTGATCGGTCTGCCGGATTCCGAACGCGGCGAAATGGTGTGCGCGGTGATCGTGCCGAGCGATCCGTCGATTCCACCTGATCTGCGTACTCTGCGGGATTTCCTGGGCACTCGGGAAGTGATGCGGCAGAAGTTCCTGGAGCGTATCGAGATCGTCTCGGCACTGCTGCGGAATCCGTCCGGAAAGGTGCTCAAGAAGCAGCTTCGGGAGCGCTACGCGTAATCTGCCGACCATGATCGACGGCGAAGTGTGGTTGCGTTCCGAAGGCGCCGAGGCGCTGATTCTGCCGGACGCCGGGTGCCGGCTCGGCTCGTTGCGGGTGCGCGGGCTCGAACTGCTGCGGACCGAGGGCGAGCGGCCCGCGGAGTGGGGCAGCTATCCGATGGTGCCGTGGGTCGGCCGGATGGGCGGGGCCCGGTTCGAATTCGACGGCGCGATACACGAGTTCCCGGCGGACGCGGCGCCGCACGCGCTGCACGGGCTCGGCTATCGCGGCGCGTGGAAGCAGATCGCGGGGGATGCCGCGTCGGCGGTCTTCGAGTTCGCGCTGACCGACCCGTGGCCGTTCGCGGGCCGGGTCGAGCAGACCTTCACGCTGACGCCCGACGGGCTGGTCACGGTGCTGCGGATCGAGTCCGAGACCGCGACGTTTCCGGCGCAGGCCGGGTGGCACCCGTGGTTTCGGCGGCGACTGGGCGTCGGCGGGCCGCTGGAGTTGTCCTTCACCCCCGAGTGGCAGGAGGAGCGCGGCGCCGACTACTTGCCCACCGGGCGCCGGATACCCCCGCTGCCGGGGCCTCGGGACGACTGCTACGGGACGCCCGGTGGGGTGGACGCGACGCTGGAGTGGCCCGGCGCGCTGCGGCTGCGGATGACCTCGGACTGCGACTACACGGTGGTGTACGACCTGCCGCAGGCCCACGTGTGCGTCGAGCCCCAGACGGGGCCGCCGAACGGCCTGGCGGGCCCTGCGGCCCGCCTGGTGCGGCCGGGGGACCCGCTGGTGGCGACGACGAGGTGGGCCTGGTCGGGGGCGGAGTAGGGCCGGGAGCGGGGACCTGCGGGCTCGGGGGAAACGGGGCTCTCGGTCGGGCGAGGTCGGGCTGATTCCGGGGATTGCGTTCGCGCGCGTCAGGAGGGCGTCAACAACGGCCCGCGGATGATCAAGGGCGCGGTAGGGGCGGGGTTGCCCGGTATGCGCGGTCGTAGCGTCGGAGTCGGGACCCGCGGTCGGCTGCGGGGCCGGACTTCGGAGGCTGTCGTGTCGGATGTGTTGATCACCGATGAGGAACCCGCTTCCGCGACCACCGCTCGGCGTGTGTTGATCGTGCCGGTGCGGTCGGTGGACGGGGCCAGGGTGGTCCGGCTGTGCCGGGATCCGCTGGGCGCCCGGGTGGTGGTCGCGTTCACGTCGGTGGCGCGGTTGCGGGCGGTGCTGGGCGCCGATCAGGAGTGGATCCGACTCGGGGCGGGCGCGGTGCGCTCGCTCGCCGACGAGGTCGGGGGCGAGCGCATGCTGGTCGATCCGGGACTCTCGGCGCCGCCGGTGCGGCACCAGGAGCCGGTGGGCGGGGCGGTTGCTCGGGACTCGGCGGCGGACGGCGCTGTCGGTGCGACCGGTGCGACCGGTATGAGCGGTGTGGTCGGTACGCCCGGGGTGGTCGGTGCGGCCGTCGTGCCCGTCGCGATCGACCGGGCCTCGGCCGCCGGGGCGGCACGCCCGCCGGCCGCCGGGCTCGCTCCCGCGCGGGCGGTCTCGCCCACTCGGCCGTCCCTCGGCCGGAGCGCCGGCGGACTCGCGCCGGGCGTCGGGTCCTCCCGGGTATCGGTCGGCCCCTCCCGGGTATCAGGGGCGTCCCGATCCGTCCGGGATCCGCAACCGCTCGGTGGGCTGCGCACCGCCGTCGTCGCGGTGCTCCTCGTGGTGCTGTCCCTGCTCGGCTGATCTGCCGTCACCAATGCTCGTGTACAAGGGAGTTGCCATGTCCGTCACGCTTGCGGAGCCGGTATCGGACGCGGCCGTGTGGCCGCGTTCGACGCGGGAGCACGCCGGGGACCTCACGATCGGTGGCCTGACCTCGGCCGAACTCGCGGAGCGGTTCGGGACACCGCTGTACGTACTGGACGAACAACACGTGCGGGACACCTGCCGGGCCTACCGCCGCGCGCTGCCCGGGGTCGAGATCGCCTACGCCGCAAAGGCGTTCCTGTGCCGCGGCCTGGTCGGCTGGCTGCGCGAGGAGGGCTTCGGGCTCGATGTGTGCTCGGCGGGCGAGTTGGCCCTCGCCACCCTGGCCGGGATGCCCGGCGAGCGGATCATCCTGCACGGCAACGCCAAGTCGGCGGACGAACTGCGTGCGGCGCTGCGCCTGGGCGTGGGCCGGATCGTGCTGGACAACCCGGCCGAGATCGCCGGGTTGGCCGCGCTGGTGGCACCTCGACAGCGGCAACGGGTGATGGTGCGCGTGGTGCCGGGGATCGAGGCCGGCGCGCACCACGCGATCCGGACCGGCGGCGAGGACCAGAAGTTCGGCCTGTCCATCGCGCGGGGCGACGCGGAGGACGCGGTGCTGCGCGCGATGGCCCAGCCGCACCTGGAACCGACCGGACTGCACTGCCATTTGGGCTCGCAGATCGGTTCGGTGCGGCCCTGGCTGGCCGCCGTCGCCACACTCGTCGAGTTCCTGGCCGGGCTGCGCGACCGGCACGGGATAGTGCTGCCCGAACTGAACCTGGGCGGCGGCCACGGCATCGCCTACCGCGGCGGTGAACATCCGTTGGACATCGAGGCGTTCGCGGACGACGTGCGCCGGCAACTGAACCGCCGATGCGCGCTGTACGACCTGCCGGTACCGCGACTGATCGTCGAGCCCGGCCGGGCGATCACCGGTCCGGCGGGCGTGGCCCTGTATCGGGTGCTTGTGGTCAAGCGCACCGCGCACCGGGTGTTCGTCGCGGTGGACGGCGGCATGGCGGACAACCCGAGACCGGCCCTGTACGGCGCGCGCACCACCGTGCGCCTGGTCGGCCGTCCCGGCGCGGCGGGCACCCGGCGGGTCACCGTCGTGGGCCGCTACTGCGAGTCGGGCGACGTGTTGGCGGCCGACGTCGAACTGCCCGAGGACGTACACCCCGGCGACCTGCTCGCGATGCCGGCCGCCGGCGCGTACCAGCAGTCGATGGCCTCGACCTACAACCTGGTCGGCCGCCCGCCGGTGGTCGCGGTCCGCGACGGCCGAAGCCGCGTGCTGCTCCGCCGCGAGGGGATCGAGGACCTCCTGGCCAGAGACACGGGCAGCGAGTCCTGACCCGCGCCCCCTGATCGGCGACCCCCGCGCGCGGCGGGGGCGCCCCGCGTACGAACGCACTCCCGCGAGGCGTTCACCGCCCCGCCGCACCCGCTACACCCGTCCGTCACACCCGCCACGCCCGCCGCCGTGCCGGTCATGCGCGGAGCCTGGTCATCGGCAGTGCCGACTCGTGGACACCGTCGGGACCGGGCTCGACCCGATACGCGTGCGCGTCCGGCCGCTCGGCGACGAAGGTGTGCACCCGGCCGTCCACGAGGTGGATCGCGGCGCCGTCGTCCAGTGCGTGGCCCGCCGCGAGCAGACCCGCCGCGATGGCCGCGTGGTACGCCGGGCGGCGCTCGGCCTCGCCGTCGTAGTGCGGACAGACGCTGCCCCGTGCCCAGCCCAGGCCGTCCGCGAGCGGGCGCAGCGTCGGTCCGTACGAGTCGGTGATGCCACCCTCGAACCAGCACAGCGCGCCCGCGCTGAGACCGCACACCACCAGGTCGCCCGCGGCGGCCCGGGCCGCGAGCGCGGTGTCGAGGCCGTGCAGACGCCACAGGGCGAGCAGGTTCGCGGTGGAGCCGCCGCCGACGTAGATCACGTCCTGGTCGGCGAGTTCGTCCGCGAGGTCGGCGCCGGTGCGCCGGAACAGGCTCAGGTGCCCGGCTCTACAGTCGAGCCGCTCGAACGCGTGCCGAAAGCGGTCGACGTAGCCGTCCGCGTCGCCGGAGGCGGTCGGTACGAAGCACACGTTCGGACGGGCCCGACCCGCCAGTTCGAGCACGTATCGGTCGAGCGCGGAGGCCCCGTCGTTCATCGAGAAACCGCCGCCGCCCATGGCCACCAGATGAGTCGTCATCGAGACATCCTGCCGTGCCGGACGGCGGCCGGGTCGGCGCCGGTCTGCGCCGACCCGCGGTGCCGCGCGTGCGCGGGCCGAACGCTCAGCCGGCGCGCAACCGGGCCGCGTCGCCGGCGGGCAGCCGGCGGATCGCCTCGCGCAGCGTCACCCCGGACATCCGGGCCCGATGTGCGGTGGTCCAGGCGATCACGTACGCCGGATCCCGCTTGGCGATCTCCCGGAGCAGCCAGCCGATCGCCTTGCGGATGAAGAACTCCCGCTCGTCCAGCATCGCGTCCGCGTAGCGATCGAACCGGACCAGGTCGGGAGCGCCCGCGCGGATGCCCGGGAGCAGGCTCAGCAGCGCCGCCCGGCGGACCCAGAAGTCCCCGTCGGCGGCCCACGCGTCGGCGGTGGCGAAGTCCGCGGGATCTCGCCCCATCAGTACGCCGGCCACCTTCTCCGCGAGGGTGTCCACGTACACCCAGCCCGCCGATTCGCGGATCAGTCGCTCGACGAGCGGCAGATCGGCGCGGGTGAGCACGCGCAGGTGCAGCCGCAGCAGCTCGATCGCGGCGAACCGGCTCTCGTGTACCGGCCGAAGCCACAACGCGGCGACCCAGGCGAGGAGTTCGGTCCGGGTCGGTTCCGGGCGGGCGCGGGCCGTCGCGGTGACCGTCTTGCGCAGCACCGGCACGGTGACGCCGAGGAAGTCGAGATCGCTCTTCAGATACGCCTTCTCCGCCCCGGCCCGCTCCGGTGTGCCCAGCGCGGCGAGCGTGGCGACGAGTGCGGCGGCGGCTTCCTCGGCATCGAACACGCACCCACCGTACGGCTCGACGGTCGATCGGGCGATGATCGTTCGGTGCATTCGCGGACGTGTCGCTTGACATGAAGTCGACTTGAGGTTCGAGACTGTTCGCACCCGATTCGGCGCGGCAACCACGCCGGATCGGCCGGCCCGTCGGGTCGTCGTCCCGTCGTCGTTGTCCGTCGTCCCAGCAAACCCCGGAGTGTCCGATGCGCGCGATTCGCCTGAACGAGTTCGGTCCGGCCGAGAACCTGCGGTACGAGGAGGTCGCGACTCCGCAACCGGGGCCGGGGGAGGTGCGGATCGCGGTGGCCGCCGCGGGAGTCCACCTGGTCGACGTGATGCTGCGCTCGGGACGTACCCAAGGCCCTTTCCCGCAGCCGGAGTTGCCCGTCATCCTCGGCCGCGAGGTGGCCGGCACGGTGGACGTGGTGGGTGCCGGGGTGGATCCGGCCCTGGTCGGCCGGCGGGTGGTGGCCCATCTGGGCAACCGGAACGGCGGCTACGCGGAGTTCGCGATCATCGACGACCAGGCGCTGCTGCCGCTGCCGGACGGGGTACCGGCCGAGATCGCGGTGGCGATGGTGGGAACCGGGCGCACCGCGCTGGGCATCCTGGACGTTGCCGCGATCACCGCCGAGGACGTGGTGCTGGTCACCGCCGCGGCGGGCGGTCTGGGCACGCTGCTGGTCCAGGCCGCGCACGGGCTCGGCGCGCTCGTGGTGGGGGCGGCCGGCGGGGCCGCCAAGGTCGAGGCCGCGCGTGCGTCCGGCGCCGACATCGCGGTGGACTACACCGCCGCCGACTGGGCCGCGAGCGTACGCGAGGAACTCGCCGGACGGCCGGTGACGGTGGTCCTGGAGAGCGTCGGCGGCGAGATCGGCGGGGACGCGCTCGACCTGCTCGCGAAGGGCGGCCGACTCGTGACGTTCGGCTGGTCCTCGGGCGATGCCATCGCCGATCTGGACACGCGCGCCGCGGCCGCCGGGGTGGCCGTGGAGAACCCGTTGGGTCCGCGAATGGCCAACCGTCCGGGTGGCTTCAAGGCCCTGGCCGAGTCCGCGCTCGCGGCCGCCGCCGCCGGTGAACTGCGGCCCGCGGTCACCACGTTCGCGCTGGCGGAGGCGGCCGCCGCGCACACCGCGCTGGCCGGTCGGCAGACGGTCGGCAAGGTCGTCCTGCTGTCCTGACCCGACGCGCGCCGGGCGGGGGTCGAGCGGCGCTCGGCTCGACCCCGGCCGGCGCCCGGTCGACGACCGCCGGCCCGCTCGACGCCGGTCGACCTCCGGCGGGCGAAGGCCCGCCCGGACTCCTTTCGATGAGCGACGGCCCGCTCAACTCCCACCCGGCACCGGGACATCGGTACCGGTCGCCCGGCGGCACCGCTCCTCGTAGCCGGCGAGTGCGTCGACCGGGTCGGTGTGCGCGGCCAGTTCGCGGGCCAGCACGCGCGCGTCCACGATCGCCCGGGAGGCCCCGTCGCCGCCGATGCCGTCGATCGGGAAGCCGGCGTGCGCGGCGTCGCCGAGCAGCGTGACCCGCCCGTCGGACCAACTCGGCAGCGGCACCCGGTCGATCATCGGGTACTCGTACGCGACGTCCGCGTCCGCGATCACCGCGGGCACGTCCAGCCAGGGGAAGTCCCAGTCCGTGAAGTGGGCCGGGATGGTGTCGAGTTCGGCCGCCCGACTCCAGTCGCCGGGCCCCGCCTGCGGGCCCGCCGAGGGGTGGCCGGCGATCCAGTTCAGCAGCGCGGGGCGATCACCCTCGGCCGCCCGCAGCGGATACGCGACGAACGTGCGCCCGCCGTCCTCCACGGTGACCATCGTGTGACCGGTGTGCAGGGTCGCCGCGGGCGTCACACCGCGCCACAGCACCCGGCCGCCGGGTGCCGGCGGCGCCTCGCTCGGGTACATCAGCGAACGGCCCGCCGAGTCGATCCCGTCCGCGGCGATCAGCACGTCGGCCACATCGGTGACGGTCTCGCCCGCACCGTCGGTGAACTCGACGGTGACCCCGTCCGCGGTCTGCGCGTAGCCGCTCAGCCGCAGGCCGGTGCGCAGCGACTCGGCGCCCAGCCAGGCGAGTTGGGCGCGCAGCAGGAGCATCTGCAACTCGCCGCGGTGGACCGACAGCCGCGGCCACGCGCGCCCGGCGGCCGACCCGAGCGGCTCGGAGCGGACCCGCTCGCCGAGCCGGTCGTGGTGGACCGACTCGTCGATCGGCACCGAGATCTCGGCGACGTCGTCGTACAGGCCGAGTTCGGCCAGTTCTCGCACCGCGTCGGGGAGTAGTTGGATCCCGACGCCGAGCGGGCGGATCTCCTCGACCGCCTCGTACACACTCACGTCGGCGATCCCCGCCGCGTGCAGACTCAGGGCGGTGGCCAGCCCACCGATGCCGGCTCCGGCGACGACAACGCGCACGAGTACCCCTGTACAGGTGGTTGGGATGTTGTCGCACGCAGGGTACGCTCCGGCCGTGCTCACCCGCTCGGGGGGTGGCGCACAATTGCCCCGGCCGGCCCGGACGGCGGAGCAAAACGGGACGGAGTGGGCCCGCAGGGGCGAGAATCGGCTCATGGGTACCCCTTCGAGCAATCCCGCGCAGGCCACCGGGCCGGCCGACCCGCCCCGGCTTCCCGAACTCCCGTACGACGCGTGGGTGCACACCCTCGACACGCTGCATCTGTTCGCGCAGATCGTCGGCAAGGTCAAGCTCGCCGCGAGCCACCCGCAGAACCACTGGTGGAACATCACCTTCACGGTGGACGCGCGCGGCTTCACCACCCGCCGGCTGACCGTGGCCGGCGTCGCCTTCGACATCGCGTTCGACTTCATCGACCACCGCGTGGTCTTTCGGACCGATCGCGGCGACGTGCGCGAGATCGCGCTCGTGGACGGGTTGAGCGTGACCGAGTTCGACGTCGCGGTGCATGGGGTGCTGGCCGAGTTGGGCATCGACGTGCCGCTGCTGGAGCGACCGTTCGGCGTCCCGCACCTGACCGTGCCGTTCCGCGAGGACACCGAGCACGCGACCTACCAGGCGGAGTACGCGTGGCGGTTTTGGCGGATCCTGACCTGGTCGGCGGACGTGTTCGAGGAGTTCATGGGCTGGTTCGACGGCAAGACCTCGCCCGTACAGCTCTTCTGGCACTCGTTCGACCTCGCGCTGACCCGGTTCTCCGGCAAGCGGGTCGAGCCGCCGATGCGCGGCGTGGACCCGGTCACCGCGGAGGCGTACTCGCACGAGGTGATCTCGTTCGGTTTCTGGGCCGGCGACCCGAACGTGCCGCACCCGGCCTACTACTCGTACGCCGCGCCCAAGCCGGACGGCGTCGAGAAGCAACCGCTCTCGCCGCGCGAGGCGCTCTGGCTGCCGGACGGCTCACGATCGACCCTCGACTACGACGTGGTCCGGGTGGCCGAGGACCCGCGGCGCACGCTGTTGGGCTACCTCCAGTCCAACTTCGCCGCGAGCGCGAGCCTGGCGGGATGGCCGACCGACGAGATGCGATCCAACTGGTGCCCGACGAGCGAACAACTCCGGGCGCTGGCCCGCGCCGGGCTCTAGGGTGGGGCTTCGCCCGCCCGGGTCGGGTCAGAACCGCGTGTTCGCGCGCCTGCGCAGGTCGCGGCGGCGGGCCTCGCGGACCAGGGCGAAGGCCAGGACGACGGCCACCACGACGACCGAGGAGAGCAACTGCGGGCGGGCGGTGTGGTCGAAGAGCATCAGGATCGACACCGCCGCGAGGGCCAGCATCACGAACCAGGTCAGGTACGGGAAACCCCACATCCGGACCAGCAGCCGATCCGGGTCCTCGCGCTCGATCCGGCGGCGCAGCACCAGTTGCGACGCGGCGATGGCGAACCAGACGAAGAGCAACATCGCGCCGACCGAGTTCAGCAGGTGCTTGAACACCTGCTCGGGCCACCACACGTTGAGCAGCGCCGCCACGAACCCGAACGCCGAGGAGGCCAGCACGGCCGTCCTGGGCACCCCGTTGCCCGCCACCCGGGACAACCGCCGGGGCCCCTCGCCGCGCCGGGACAGCGAGAACGCCATCCGGGAGGCGCCGTACAACATCGAGTTGAGCGCGGACAGCAGCGCGGTGAAGACCACCACGTCCATCACATGCGCGGCACCGGGGACACCGATGTCCTCCAGGACGGAGACGTACGGGCTGCCGAGCCGGTCGGAATCCCACGGCAGCAGCGTCGCGATGATCGCCACCGAGCCGATGTAGAAGAGCAGGATCCGCCACACCGCGGTGCGCACCGCGCGGGCCACGTTGCGTGCCGGGTCGTCCGACTCGGCGGCGGCGATCGTGACGATCTCCAGGCCGCCGAACGAGAACGCGACCGCGAGCAGGCCGGTGATCACCCCGTCCCAGCCGTTGGGCAGGAAGCCGCCGTTGCCGGTGAGGTTGGCCAGGCCCGGCGCGTCGGTGTCCGGCAGCCACCCCAGGATCGCCAGCACGCCGAGCACCAGGAAGCCGACGATGGCCAGGATCTTGACCGTCGCGAACCAGAACTCGGACTCGCCGAACGAGCGCACCGTGAGCAGGTTCGCGCCGGTGAACACGAGCATGATCACCAGCGAGAACACCCAGATCGGAACGCCCGGCAGCCAGCCGTGCGCGATGGCGGCGGCGCCGGAGGCCTCGACGGCCAGCACGATGGTGACCATCCACCAGTACAGCCACCCGACGGTGAAGCCGGCCCACCGCCCGAACGCGGCTCCCGCGTACTCGGAGAACGACCCGCTGCGCGGCACCGCCGCCGCCATCTCGCCGAGCATCCGCATCACCAGCAACACCAGCACCGAGGCGAGCGCGTAGGAGATCAGGATGCCCGGGCCGGCGGTGTGGATGCCCGCACCGGTGCTGACGAACAGCCCCGCCCCGATCGCGCCGCCGAGCGCGAGCATGGTCATGTGCCGGGGCTTGAGGGTGTGACCGAGGTGGTGGGTGCCCTCGCCGCCGGGGTCGGTGCCGGAGCCGGTCTCGGACCCGCCGGGGGCGGTGTCGGCGGCGCTGCCTGGGGTGTGTGGGCTGCTCATGGGTGGCGCTGATCCTGGGGACTGGAGGTCGTGCGGAGCAGACAGTATTCCGCAGTTCCGGAGGCGTCCGGCAAACCGGGACAACCCAGGGATGTTCGAGCCCGGGTGGACGGCGGGTGACCCGGCTTCACCCGGGCTCTCCCGGCCCGGGCCCGAGCCGGGCACCGCGTCGCGTGCTCAGCCCTCGCGCGCGTCGATCGCCGCGAAGTCGGGTTCGCGCCGCTCGGCGAAGGCGGTCAGCGCCTCGATGTTGGCGGGCTTGCCGAGCAGCCGCCCGAACGCCGCGTCCTCGCGTCGGCGGGCATCGACGATCCGGTCGCCGAGCCCCGCGAGCACCACCCGCTTGCACTCGATCAGCGAGGAAATCGACTTGGCGGCCAGGATCCGCGCGTGCCGCATTGTCACGTCGAGCAGCTCGTCGGCCGGGCAGACCTTGAACACCAGGCCCATCTCCAGACACTCCGCGGCGCTCAGCCACTCGCTGCTCAGCAGTGCCCACATCGCGTTCTGCCGACCGAGCAGCTCCGGGAAGGTCACACTGCTCGCCGCCTCGGGAGCCACCGCGAGCGAGGTGAACGGGCACTTCAACCGCGCGGTGTCGGCCATGAACGCGAGGTCGGCGAAGCCCAGGACGGTCGCCCCGATGCCCAGCCCGAGGCCGTTGACGGCGATCAGCAACGGCTTGGGGAACGCCTGGAGCCGATCGACCATGCCGCCGAATCCGTGCTTGCCCCTGACCTTGGTGCCGCTGTTGTGCTGCGCCATCTCGATCAGGTCGGTGCCCGCCGAGAAGGCCCGCCCGGCACCGGTCAGCACCACCACGGCGACGGTGGGATCGGCCGCCGCGTCGATCAGCGCCTCGGCGGTCGCGTCGTACAGCGCCTCGTTGAACGCGTTGAGCGCTTCGGGGCGGTCGAGGGTGATGGTCCTGACGCGGTCGGCGTCCTCGATCCGGATCACGGCTGCTCCTGATGGGGTGTGCGGAGGCGGGGCGGGAATGCGGTGGGTCGATGGACAGGAAACCTTACTTAGTTGACCGAGTCAAGGGTCGGGGCGATCGGGTGGTCGAGGGATGCCGATGGCCCGGTTGTCCCATGCTTCACGTGCGTAACGGCCCGGTGACGTGGGAAAGTCCTCGACGGTACGTCAGGAATACGGAATGCCGCGCATATCGGGTCTTGATCCATAGGCCGTTAAGGAGCCGTCGTGGAGTTCGACGTCGTCGTGGAGATTCCCGCGGGCAGTCGGAACAAGTACGAGATGGACCGCCGCACGGGACGCATCAGGCTCGACCGCATGTTGTTCACGTCCACCGCCTATCCCGCCGACTACGGATTCGTGCATCGCACGCTGGGCGGCGACGGCGGCCCGCTCGATGTGCTCGTGTTGCTGGACGAGCCGACCTTTCCCGGTTGCCTGATCCGCTGTCGCGCGATCGGCATGTTCGTGATGACCGACGAGAAGGGCCCGGACGAGAAGGTGCTGTGCGTGCCCGCTCGGGACCCGCGCAGACACCCGATACAGGACATCGGCGACGTTCCACCGTTCCAGCTCAACGAGATCGCCCACTTCTTCGAGGTCTACAAGGACCTGGAACGCGGCAAATCGGTGGAGGGCTCGCACTGGGAGGGGCGGGACGCGGCCGAGAAGGAGATCGTGGCGGCCTACCAGCGCCGCGAACTGGACAGCGGGGATTGGCCGTTCGAGGGTCGGTGAGCATCCGGGCGGATGGTTTCGGGTGGGTTCACCCGGGAGGGTCGTCGGGTGGGTTCACTCGGGAGGGTCGCCCGCCGCGCGGGTGACCCTCCCGCCCAACGCGCGCAGGTGCTCGCGCAACTCGGGCGGGTCGTGCACCTCGAACTCACAGCCGAGCATGGAGAGTCGGAACGCGAGCCAGTCGAGCGTGTCGACGTAGCCGGTCAATCGGCACCTGTCGGCGTCGAGCGGACGCAGGCGTGGGGTGCCGTCCTCGGTGGTGCCGGTCAGGGTGTCGCCGAGTCGCACGGTGACCTGATCGACCGGCGCGTACAGCGTGACGTCGGCTCGGTGGACCGGCTCCGAGGTGTGCAGGGTGCGTGCCACGTAGGCGGCGGCGTCCGGATCGGGCAGGGCGCGCTCCGGACACCGGGCACCGGTGGGACGCGGCTCACGCACCCGGTCCACCCGGAACGTGCGCCAGTCGGCGCGGTCGGCGTCGTAACCGACGAGGTACCAGCGGCGCCCGGCCGGCACCAGCGCGTTCGGCTCGATCAGCCGCGCGCTCTCCCGGCCGTCGGCCGCGCGGTAGCGAAAGCGCACCTTCTCGTGCCGCGCGATGGTGCCCGCGAGCACGGCGAGCGTCTCGGGGTCCACCGTCGGCCCCGGCATCGCCAGCGGCACGGTGGCGCCGGACACCGCCCGCACCCGCCCGCGCAGCCGGGACGGCAACACCTGTTCGAGCTTGGCCAGCGCCCGAACGCACGCCTCCTCGATCCCGGCCACCGCGCTCCCGGCCGCCGTGCGCAGGCCGACCGCGATCGCCACCGCCTCCTCGTCGTCGAGCAGCAGCGGCGGCATCGCGGTGCCCGCGACCAGCCGATAGCCGCCGTCCGTGCCCCGGGTGGCCTCGACGGGATAGCCCAGCTCGCGCAGGCGCTCGATATCGCGCCGGATGGTGCGCGGACTCACCCCGAGGCGGGTGGACAGTTCGCTCCCGGGCCACTCGCGCGGCGTCTGGAGCAGGGACAGCAGCCCGAGCAGGCGGGCCGGGGTGGCGGCGGTCATGGTTCGAGAATGCCGGCCCTTCAGGACAGGATCCGACCTATATGCCGAATAGCGTCGAAGACAGCAGGACGGCGCGCACCACACGGCGCCGCCCGGCTCCCCGCCCCGGGGTCCCCCGCACCCGCTCGTCTTTCGGAGGCATCGCGATGACCGTCAAGACCGTTCCCGACGGCTACACCACCGTCACCCCGTGGATCCTGTCGCACGACACGGCCGCGTTGATCGACTACCTGAGTGTCGCGTTCGGTGCCGAGGAAGTGCCGGGCTCCCGGTTCGTCGGCGCGGACGGCCGGATCGGCCACGTTGAGATCAAGATCGGCGACGCGATCGTG
The DNA here is from genome assembly GCF_055558835.1 of Embleya sp. NPDC025285. Classification (NCBI taxonomy): domain Bacteria; kingdom Bacillati; phylum Actinomycetota; class Actinomycetes; order Kitasatosporales; family Streptomycetaceae; genus Embleya; species Embleya sp. NPDC025285. The sequence goes on along the minus strand of NZ_JBVHLU010000112.1, from coordinate 1,338 downwards.
ATGATGTTCGACATCGATCCCGCGACTCCCGCGCCGCCCTCGTTCCTGCGACTCTACGTCGAGGACGCCGACGAGGTGCACCGTCGCGCGGTGGCGGCCGGCGGCACGTCGGTCACGGACGTGACGCACCTGTTCTTCGGCGACCGGGTCGGGCGGGTCCGCGACCCGTTCGGCAACCTGTGGTGGATTCAGGCCCGGATCGAGGACGTCACCCCCGAGGAGATCGAACGGCGGCTCGTGGACCCGGAGTTCGTCGCCGCGATGGCCTACGTCCAGGGCGCGGAATTCTTCCCCGAGGCGAAGCCGAGCGCGTAGTCGCCGAGTGATCCCGTCCGCGGCCGCCGCCCGCCCGCATCGGTCTTTCGTAGGCTGCCCGGTATGACACAGACCGGGTTCGATCTGGTGATCTTCGATTGTGACGGCGTGCTCGTGGACAGCGAACGCATCGCGGTTCGGGTGGACGCCCGGGTGCTGGGCGCGCTGGGCTGCGCGTTCACCGAGGAGGAGATCGTCGAGCACTTCGTGGGGTGCTCGCGCGAGCGGCACACGGAACTGGTCGAGGAGCGCCTCGGCCGGCGCCTCGACCCGAACTGGCACCAGGAGTTCCGGCACCTGTACCGGGCCGCCTTCGACGCCGAACTGACCGCCGTGGACGGCATCTTCACGGCACTGGAGCAGATACCGGAACCACGTTGCGTGGCCTCGAACGGCCCGCGCGGCGGCGTCGAGCGGAACCTGAAGCTGGTCGGGCTGCACGGCCACTTCGAGGGGCGGGTGTTCAGCGCGGACGACGTCGCCGAGGGCAAGCCCGCGCCCGACCTGTTCCTGCACGCGGCCCGGGAGATGGGTGCGGATCCGGCCCGGTGCGTGGTGATCGAGGACAGCGCCTACGGCGTACGGGCGGCCCGCGCGGCCGGGATGCGGGCATTCGGCTATGTCGGCGGGTTGACCCGGGCGGATCGACTGGCGGACTCGGGCGCGGTGCTCTTCGACGACATGCGCGCGCTCCCGGACATGTTGCGGGCGGTCGGGGACTGAGCACGGCGCACGCGGCGCCGAGCCGCCGCGACCCGGCCCGATGTCGGGCAGCCGGTCGCGGCGGCGATCGCCGTGGGCAATACGGCCGGCCCCTGTCCGCCGGAGGGGCCCAGGTCCTGTCCGGCGGATCCTGGTGGGTCCGCCGGACCCTGGCACCGGGCCTCGCCGCGGGGGGGGGGGGGGGGGGGGGGGGAGGGATGGAGGGTGCTGTTCGTTCTCCCCACGCCCCCCCCCCCCCCCCCCCTCCCCCCCCTTCCCCCCCCCCCCCCCCCCCCCCCCCCCCCCCCCCCCCCCCCCCCC
>NZ_JBVHLU010000111.1:0-33593 GCF_055558835.1 Embleya sp. NPDC025285 | reverse complement strand
CGCAAAACTGTTCGCAACACGGATTTGAAGAAAACTCTTGAGCAACAGCGAGCATTTTGCGGACTCGCCGTGTCGGCAGTCAACACCTCGACGGAGAAAGGTCCGCACCGATTCCGAAGGCCGGACGCAGGGTCTAGACCAATCCGACGAGGCAGTCGGAGCACGTCAGGCAAGACGGCCGGGTGCGTGTCACAGACTTCACTGTGGAGGTTTCCGGGGTGTTGCGACGGGCCTCGGTTCGGCGATCCGGTCACCCGCAGGGCTCGTTCGAGCAGCCGAATGGTGCCCAAACGGGCGATGGATTGCTTGATTTTGAGCGAATGTGCTAGACATCAAGCAACTTCGAGCAGTCACAGTGCATCCCGAGTTGCATCTGCGCATAGGAGTCGCATGCCCACCACCAACCCGTCCCGCACCACGGCCACGCTTGCACCGCTGCGGACCCACCTGGAATCCGAGGGAAACCGGCTCGCCGGCATACGCATCCTCACGCGGGACGCCGCGTCGGCCGGTGAATGCGTGATTGCCCTGGACGTCGGCGGCACGGGCATGAAAGGTGCGCTGTTGGACCGACGCCTGCGGCCGTTGGCCGCGGTCCGTCGGGCGACGCCGCGCCATGCTGGCCCGGACGCGGTGGTGGCCGAGATCGCGGCCGTCCTGATGGAACTCGCGGAGCGCGCCGAAGCCGGCGAACTGACGGTCTGCCGGGTCGGGGTCGTTGTTCCCGGGGTCGTCGACGAGGATCTGGCCCGTGCCGTGTATTCGGCAAACCTCGGATGGCGCGACCTTCCGCTTGCCGACCTCCTCCGGGAGCGGACCGGTCTTCCGGTCGTGCTCGGTCACGACGTGCGGGCGGGCGGCGCCGCCGAATGCCTGGTGGGAGCCGCACGCGGCGCCCGCTACGTGCTGTTCGTGGCGATCGGGACCGGCATCGCATCCGCCGTCGTCAGCGACGGGCGTCCGGTCCGGGCGAAGGGCTATGCGGGTGAACTCGGCCATCTCCGGATCGACCCGGATGGTGCGGTGTGCGGCTGTGGCGGCCGGGGCTGCCTGGAAACGGTGGCCTCCGCATCCGCGATCGCCGCCGCCTACACCGCTCGGTCGGGCCGACCGGTGAGCGGCGCCGAGGAGGTCGCCGCGCTGGTGGCCTGCGGCGATGCCGATGCGCAGGCCGTGTGGGACCGTGCGACCGAGGCGCTCGGCGCCGCGCTCGCGATCGCCACGACACTGCTCGCCCCCGAGTTGATCGTGCTCGGCGGTGGTCTCGCCGAGGCCGGTGAACTCCTCTTCGGCCCGGTCCGCGCCCGCCTGGCCGAAGGGCTGACGTTCCAGCGCCACCCGAGCCTGGTCCGTGCGGAGCTCGGCGACGAGGCGGGCTGCCTGGGCGCCGGTGTGTATGCATGGCGCGCAGTGGAGGATGCGCCCGGCCCGGCCCGTACCGAGGAACCGAGGCTTCTGTGATCCGCACCGACACGCTCAACGCCGCCCTCGACGTCACTTACGTCGTCGACCACGTCGACCACGTCGGCCACGTCGACCTCGTCGACCTCGTCGTCCCGAACTTCCGGTTCGCCTCGCTCACCCTCGCGGGGGCCTCGCGCGTGCCGGCGAATGAACACAACTGCGCGCAGTTTCCAAGCGGTCGACACGTCGCCGCCAACCCGGATGAAGTTGGGATCGCACCACATGCGTGAACTGATGCTCGTACGACACGGCGAAACCGAGTGGACTCGGTCCGGCCGACACACGGGCCTGACCGACATTCCTCTGACCGCAGAGGGCGAGGCGCAGGCCAAGGCCGTCGGGTCGCTGCTCGCGGGACGCGAGTTCGCGCTCGCCCTCGTGAGCCCGCTGCGGAGGGCTCGACACACGGCCGAGTTGGCCGGGATCACCGGGGGTGAGATCGAACCCGACCTGGTCGAGTGGGACTACGGCGGTTACGAGGGCATCACCACCCGCGAGATCCGCGAGAGCGTGCCGGGCTGGCTCGTGTGGCGCGACGGGGTGATCCCGGGCGACGCCGACCACCCCGGCGAGTCCATCGCCGACGTGGGCCGGCGGGTGGACCGGGTGCTGGCGCGGGTGCGGCCCGTGCTCGCGGGCGGTCACGACGCGGTGCTGGTCGCGCACGGGCACCTGCTGCGGGCGCTGACCGCCCGCTGGCTGGGGCTCCCGCCCGAGGACGGCCGGCTGTTCCGCCTGGAGACGGCTCGCCTGTGCGCACTCGGCTACGAGCGCGAAGAGCCGGTCCTGCTGGGCTGGAACATTTCATGACCCAAACTCCAGGCCGCGGTGTCGCGGGGTCCTGACGGGGAACTACGCCGAGGCTGCGAGCAGTTCGCCCACTCGGGTCACCGCCTCCTCCGGGGTGCCCGCGGTGATGGAGGCGCCGATGCCCACCGCGATCGCTCCCGCCGCGATCCAGCTCGGGGCGTGCGCGGGGGTGATACCCCCGATGGGCACGAACGGGATCTGCGGCAGGGCCGCGCGCATGTCGCGGAAGGACCCGGGGGTCCATTGGCTCGCGGGGAACAGCTTGACGGCGTGCGCGCCTGCGGTGACGGCCGCGATCGCCTCGGTGGGGGTGGCCACTCCGGGAATGGCGCTCGCGCCGTGGCGGTGCGCGGTCTCGACCACGTCGCGGTGCGCGGTCTTGACCACGTCGCGGTGCAGTGACGGCGAAACCAGGAAGCGGGCTCCGGCCGAGACGGCGGCGCGCGCCGACGCGGCGTCCAGCACCGTGCCGGCGCCGATCAGGGCGTCGGGGTGCTCGCGGGCGATCGTGTGGATCGCTTCCAGGGCGTCCGGCGTGGTCAGCGAGATTTCGACGACGCGCAGAGAGATCACCAGACACGCACGGGCCATGCCGGGCATGCCGCCTGGTCGACGTCGACCTCACCCTGCGGGCCCAGCCGCGCGATCCAGGCCCGCCGCAACTGCCGACCGGTCTCCGTCACAAGCCTCTCCTTCGGGTTAGGACATCGCGACGGGGTCACCCATGTCGACGTGTGGGACTGACACAAAGGCGAGGCGGGTTCGCGTTCGCGGACGAGCTACGGGCCGATCGACGCTCGAACCCGCCCACCGGAACGGTCATGGGCTTCGCGCACCCCCGGTTCCTGTCCGCCGACCGCGACGTTTGGGGACACCGGGCCGGCCGGGCCGGCCCGGCGGGACGCCGCGCGTGCACGGCCGCCCGCCGGCGCGATCAGCTTCTTCACTTGCTTCGGCAAGTACTTTGACTTGCCCGGGCAAGTGAAAAAGTGACTCATGCGGAGTTGCCGAGGCAAGTGATGCGAGTTTCCCGGGCAAGTATGATGAGGCTCATGGACACTCGGTCGCCCTGGCTCGACGACGATCAGCAGGACCTGTGGCAGGCGCTGCTGACGGTCGTCATCGCCCTCCCGGCGGCCCTGGACCGCCAGTTGCAGCGGGACGCGGGCATCTCCAATTTCGAGTACGGGGTCCTGGCCCGGCTGTCCGCGGCCGACGAGGCCACGATGCGGCTCGGTGACCTGGCCCGCCTCTGCGACAGCACCCTGCCCCGCCTGTCGAAGGCGATGGACCGCTTCGAGGCCCGCGACTGGGTCGCCCGCCGACCCGACCCCGGCGACGGCCGCTACACCCTCGCCACCCTGACCGACGCCGGCCGGCAGAAACTCGTCGAAAGCGCACCGGAACACGTCGCCCAGGTGAAACGACTCGTGTTCGATCCGCTCACCGCCGCGCAACGCCGCCACCTCGAGACCGCACTCACCCGCATCGCAGCCACCGTGCGCCGGGAACTCGAAGGAGGCTGAACACCGCCCTCAGGCAGGGTCATCCGACGGCTTTGCGACGCCGGTGACGGTTGACCAGAGTCTGGTGGCGGCGGACAGCGGTGTCGCAACGGAATTGGAAGTCGGCCCAACCCAACCCAACCCAAGCCAACCCAACCCAACTCGTCCTCGACCTGTCGGCAACCCTGCTCGATCCCATGACGGATTCCGTTCTTGCCTCGCGGTGCCCGCAGCCGGCGCGTCGGGGTCAATCGCGGACGGCGGAGCGCAGGAGTTCGGCGGCGCGGTGGGTGAGTCGCTCCAAGGTCGCGGGGGCGAGCGGGGTGGCTCCGGCGACGGTGACGGCGGCGAGGTCGGGTCCCATGCGGATCAGGATCGAGTCCGATACGCCGCGTCTTGTCGTGCCGTTCGCCGCGGTTGCCGCGACCTACGCGATGGTCGCGGCTTGCGCCGTCGACGAGTCCGGTGCGGCGAAGGGTCCCGAAGACGGCGAAGGCCCTGAAGTATCCGGCCACGTCCGCCCGATGGGCGGGTGTGACCGGCTCTTCAGGGCCGGATGTCGCGGGGCGCGGGTCAGGCGGCGGTGACCGCGCGGGCTGCGGGGCGGCCGACCGGGCCGGAGCGGCGGGCCTGGGCGGAGCCGCTGCGGCGTCCGCGTGAAGAGGAACCGCTGCCGGTACGGCGGGGGCGCTCCACCGCGGGCGCGGTGATGACGACCGGGATTCCGGAGGGCGCCTGGGCACCGGTGATCCGGGTCAGTTCGGCCTCGCCGGAGCGGACCTGGGTGATCTGCGGCGTGATCCCGGCGTCGGACATCAGGCGGACCATCTGGCGGCGCTCGCCGGGCAGGACCAGGGTGACCACGCTGCCGGACTCGCCGGCGCGGGCGGTGCGACCGCCGCGGTGCAGGTAGTCCTTGTGGTCGCTGGGCGGGTCGACGTTGACGACCAGGTCGAGGTTGTCCACGTGGATGCCGCGCGCGGCGACGTTGGTGGCGACCAGGACGGTGACGTGGCCGGACTTGAACTGGGTCAGGGTGCGGGTGCGCTCGGGCTGGGACTTGCCGCCGTGCAGCGCGGCGGCGCGGACGCCGCTGTTGAGCAGGTGCGCGGTGAGCCGGTCGACCGCGTGCTTGGTGTCGAGGAACATGATCACCCGGCCCTCGCGGGCGGCGATGTGCGTGGTGGCGGCGTTCTTGTCCGATCCCTGCACGTGCAGCACGTGGTGCTCCATCGTGGTGACCGCGCCGGCCGAGGGGTCGACCGAGTGCACGACCGGGTCGTGCAGGTACTTGCGCACCAGCAGGTCGACGTTGCGGTCCAAGGTGGCGGAGAACAACATGCGCTGGCCGTCGGGGCGTACCTGGTCCAGGAGTTCGGTGACCTGGGGCATGAAGCCCATGTCGGCCATCTGGTCGGCCTCGTCCAGGACGGTGACACCGACGTCGGCCAGCACGCAGGCGCCGCGGTCGAGGAGGTCCTTGAGCCGGCCGGGCGTGGCCACGACCACCTCGGCGCCGGCCCGCAGCGCGGTGATCTGGCGGCCGATCGGCATGCCGCCGGTCACCGTGGCCATCCGCAGTCGCAGCGAACGGGCGTACGGCGTCAGGGCGTCGGTGACCTGCTGGGCCAGCTCACGGGTGGGTACCAGCACCAGCGCGAGCGGGTGCCTGGGCTCGGCGCGCCGGCCGGCGGTACGGGCGAGCAACGCCAGGCCGAAGGCCAACGTCTTGCCCGACCCGGTCCGGCCACGGCCCAGCACGTTGCGGCCGACCAGCGAGTTCGGCAGCGTCGCCGCCTGGATCGGGAACGGCTCGGTCATGCCCAGACCGGTCAGCGTCGCCAGCAGCTCGGACGGCATGTCCAACTCGGCGAAGGAGGCCACCGCGGGCAGCGCCGGGGTGATGGTCACCGGAAGCGCGAACTCTCCCCGGACGCCGGAGGAGCGACGGCCGTAGCCGCCATGGCCACCGGAACCGCCCGTACGGCCGTAGCCGCCGGAGCGACCCGAGGCGCCGGAACGGCCGTAGCCGCTGCCACCGGAGGCCGAGCGGGCGTAGCCGCCGGTGCCGCCGCTGCGTCCGCGGGAAGAGGAGCTGTACGAAGAATTGGTGGAGCGGGCGTTCGGGTTCACGGGGAACCTTCCTCGACACGGCACGTACCGCGGAGACCCGGCAGCCGAAAGCCGCGCAAGGTATCACGAGAACGAGCCGAAATGAAAAGCAGAAACGAAGTGGGGCGAAGGAATTCGCGCGAACACACTTCGGAGGCGCGGCGCTGTGGGGAAAATGCGGCCGGCTGGAGCGGACCGGAAAGTCCGGGGGCGGTGGGCGGTGTGCGGTCGTAAGCCGTCGACTGCCGCCTACCGGGCGGGGGTACTGCGTCGCGTGCCATCGCCACGACCTCGGGAAGAGGGACGGGCGGCCCGCGGTGAAAATGCGAACGCCGTGGCAGGGCCCGCGACCTCACGGTGCGGCGGGCCCTGGTACGGCCGCCGAAAAGCGTCAGACGGGAACGATGTTCTCCGCCTGCGGGCCCTTCTGGCCCTGGGTGACGTCGAAGGAGACCTTCTGGCCTTCCTGGAGCTCGCGGAAACCCTGGGTGGCGATGTTCGAGAAGTGGGCGAAGACGTCGGGGCCGCCGCCGTCCTGCTCGATGAAGCCGAAGCCCTTTTCCGCATTGAACCACTTCACGGTGCCGGTGGTCGCCATGTCGTTCTCCTTCGTCTGGGAAGCAGTACCGGAATCCACACAGTGCGATTCCGCGTCGCCGCAAGGAGCCCACCCGGAGATGACCGGCCAAACAAAAAAATGCACCCACGGAACACGCCCGTCAGGTGCACACAAAGTTCATGGGTACCACAACTGCAACTGAGATCAACATAGCACGGATAGCGACGGCTTCGCGGACTTCGACGATCAACCGGTTCGATGATCGGCGATTTCGGGGACGGCGACGCGCCCCGGCCGATGGCGTGTTCGAACATCCACGTGTTCGTTTGTCCCGAGCCCGAGCCCGAGCCCGAGCCGGAGCCCGAGCCCGAGCCGGAGCCGGAGCCCGAGCCACGGGTTGACCTTGACCCTGGGGGAAAGCCCAGCATCGGTACCGAGCACGCGGGCGTCGGCCTCGGCCTGGCAATCGTCAAAACCATCACCCAGGCACACGACGGAACACCCACCCTGACCCCGCGCTCCGCCGGTGGGATCCGGGTAGGTGTGGAACTACCCGCGATTCTCAGGTGATGGCGACCGTCCGCTCGGCCGCATCGGATGAGACGAAGGTGGGAAGCCGCCGGACCGAGGATGGGGCCGTCGTGGTAGTCGAACGCGGCGTCGAAGCCGAGTTCGTCGACCGGGACTGGGCCGCCCGTTTTACCCCTGCCACGCGCTCGTGATGCCCGGTAACGGAGGCCCGCCGTCGCCGGCGAATCGATCCGGGTTCGCCAAGGTCGACGTTTTCCGTCGAACCGTCAGCACTGGGCGGCGATCCAGGCGTCCTCGACCGTGTTCAGATCACCCAGCCGGTAGGCCAGGCCGGCTTCGGCGCACTTCCAATCGACGTGCCCGTCTTTCCACTTGATCGTGATGCGGGCGTCCGCCCAGGTGCAGTTGTAGTACCAGTCGCCGTACTGCGGGAGGCTCTTGTGGTGCGAGAAGCCGCACTTCATGTAGTCCCCGGCAGCGGGCTCGGCGGGAGCCGCAGGCGAGGCCGAGGCGGCCTGACCCGGCGCGGCGACGGCGCCGAAGGCCAGCAGGGCGGCCGTGCCGAGCATGGTGAGTCGGTTGCTGCGCTTGCGCATGAGTTGCTCCTTGAACGCATGAACACATGAACTGTGAGCGAGGGCCGGAGCCGACGCGGCTCAGGGCCCGGGGCACTCGTACGCGTAGTTCGCCTCGACGTTCTCCTGGAGCGTCGAGATCCAGTGGTAGCGGGTGGACCCACCGGCCGCGAGCGCCTGGCATGCGGGGTCGAAGTGGTAGTCGAGCTGGACCGTGACCCGGTCGATGTGGCGTCCGCAGTCGTTGCGGACATCGGCCCACCTGTCGAAGATCGTCGGATGGCCGCCACCCTGCTTGGTGATCACGAGGCAGGCGGTGCGCGGGCCGTCGTCCGCGGGTACGGCGTCCGCGGCGCCGGCCGGGGCGGCGGCCGCGGTGGCGAGGAGCAGCGCCGAGGTGACGAAGGCGAGCGCGGGCGGCAGGAAACGGCGTCGGTGCATAGCGGACTCCCTGAGACGTGATGGCTGAATGGTCGGGCCCGCAACCAATATTGATCACATCGGGAGGTCGATCGACCTCATGGCGTGAAGACGCCATCCGTTCAGGGTTGAACGATCGGCGTGGCGGCTTCGCCGAGGCGGTGCCGCGCCGACACGGTCATGGGGAGTAGGCCATGGCGGACGCGACGCCCGGGGCGTGGGCATCGCGCAACCACGGAACGCAAGGGCGTCCCCGGTCTACGGCCGGAGTGTCAGGTCGCGTTGGTACCAGGTGCCCGGCTTGCCGCCGAGGTCGGCCGGGTCGGCGGGTCCGACCGAAACGAACCCGGCCTTGGTCAGCACCTTTTGGGACGCGGCATTGGCAAGAGCGGTGGCTGCCCGCAGTGTTCGCAATCCGTGCCGCACCGTCGCCAGCCGACACAACTCTCGGACGGCCGCCGTCGCCACGCCGCGGCCGGCGACGTGCTGCGCGACCCGGTAACCGAGGTCGGCGGCGCCGTCCTCGAGGTCGTACAGGTTGAACCGGCCCAGAACCGAGCCCTCCTCGGCGACGAGCACGTAGAAGGCGCAGACGCCGGCCTCTTGTTCAGCCAGCAAGGCACTGTGCCGGTCGGCGAAGTGGTGGTAGAACTCGTCGCCGCGGTCGGAGACCGAGGCGGCGAAGTAGGCACGGTTCGCCAGCTCGAAGGCCAGGACCGCCGGGGCGTGGCCTGCATTCAGCTGCTTCAGCTCGGGCATTGCGCAACTCTATCCGGGCGGCGTGCCGAGGCCACCTGAGTTCCCATCAGCGGCGGACAGCCCGAAGACCATGGTTGCTTCGGCTTGCGTGATGCCTTTCGCGCGGTGCGGTGCAAATGCCCCTCGAGGTCAGACGGGCGGCATCAGATCGCTCTCGCTGACGGTGTAGGTCAGCGGGGGGTAGAGGAAGTCCGTTTCATTGTTCTCGCGGCGCCGCAGTCGGTAAAACTCGCGCCTCTGCTCATCGTCGGCCGAAACGAGGCGCGCACCCTGCGGGAGGTATACCTGTCCGTCGCGAAACCGCACGAAGGTCTTCGACGTCCGAAAGGTTACACCCAACCATTGGTTCTCCGCCGTCCGGGCGGTGGGCGTGTCCAATACGATTTTGTGCCTGAGTCGCCGATTCGAGTCGACAGAGAACGCGACGATACTGTTGTGGGCGAGGGGGATCTCGAACTTCTCGCCACCGGACCCCTTTGATTCGAAGATCAGCTTCCTCGGCGGGCTCGCTTCGGGATGTCGGTAGCAGGAGAAGACGGCGATGAACGACTCGTCGGCCAGGTCGAGGGCCTGGTCGGAATGACTGCCCATGGTTGTGTAAGCGTTCGTGTAGCTCTCGATGAGAGCGTTGTTGAAGCCGACCGGAAGCGCCGCACGTTCTTGAATTCGTTGTGCCAACCGTTCGTGCACCGCCCGGAAACGCTGCGCCGGGCTGCTGTATCGAGTGGTAGTCCGTACGAGAGGTACGCCACCCACCTCGTCGATCCGGGTAAGCGCGGCGCCTTGCCGGCCTTTACCCACCTCTTCCAAACGAGCCGACGCGGACAGCTCCGCAAAGAGATTCTCCTCGGTTGGCAAAGCGCACGAGAGAATCTCATCCGAGATCCTAGACTCTGGGGGCAACGTAGTCTCCCGTGTTCATGCTGAAGAGAAATTCGTCGCCGTAGTCAATGAAGGACGAGGTCTTGTTTTCCTCGGCGTACAGCCTGCGCAGCTCGTTCATGCCGGCCGGTGTGGGTGGCCCCAGTTTCACCACATCGCGGGCCATTTTGAGGAACGTGTGGCCGTCCTTGTGAACGGCTTCGGCGCTCGAACAGCGAACCACGTAGCCCAGGCGGGTCGGGAGCAACTCGGCGTCCAGCGTTGAGGGCCGGATTTCGTGCGTATACAGGCGGTTCGTGGACAGCGGCATGAAGAACACGGAGCCGGGATAGAGGGTCAGGGTGAACTGCGAGGGGAGCGCGACCCCGTCGCGTTCCTCGGTCTGCTCCTTGAGGCGAAAGTGGAGTTTGGTCAGCCCACTGCCACCTTTCACTCCGTAATCGAAGGCGTCCTCGGCCAGGGGCCGCAGTTTGTCGAGCCCGTCATAGAAGGTGCAGAACGCCATGATGCCGTTGGCGGGCATGTCCTTGGTCTTGTCGGCGTGGGCCGAGATCTTGGCCTTGGACTGCTTACGCTCGGCCGTGGCCAGGGTGTTGTGGTAGATCTGAGCGAGGACGTGATTCAGCGGTGCCTGGTTCCGGAAGACGGCGGCGGCCTCGCGGTTCAGAGCCTCGACGATGCTCGTGTCGGTCGGGCGAAAGCCCTCGGTGGGCCCCGAGAGATTCGTGGAGCACCGGAGCAGGCGGAAATGTAGTTCATCGCCGTCTTGTGTGACAGGCGTCAGGTAGATTCCGCTGCGATGGGCTGTTCCCGGCTTGGTGGACTCCGTCAGGGACTGGAACGCGTGCTCTGCACGGATCCGCCCGAAGTGATCGGCACCGAGTCCGAAAAAGCGGCGGTAGTACACGCCGACGCCGTGTACTACGACGGGAACTCGGCCGAGGTCGACGAGGGTCCAAGATTTGTCGATGTCCTCGTGGTGACCGTGTGATAGCTCCCGGATAACGAATACCCGGGCTGCCGCATGCAGTTGGCTGCCGCTGATGCGAGATATATCGCCGCACAGGTAGACGGTCTTCTGCGCGAGGTCGGCCGAACCGGAAGCGAGGTCCTCCGGCGTGATTGTGGACCCGAAGAAGTCCCTGATCAAGTCATTGTCTTGCACCATCGAAGGTGCAACCAGGATGTTGCTCGCATCCTCGATGCAGGCTTCGGTAGGCTCTGTTGTGTACATCGAACGGTACCTGTCATTCGCAGATCTTGATGAATTGTTCAAAACCGTGGACATGACAACGGCCCGCACTCTTTCATTTGCGTTGCGAAGCGCAAACGAAAGGAGACGGACCGTTTAACTCTCGATGCTCTCACGGGGGCTCGACAGCGGGCAACGGGTTTGCTGTACGGGCGGTGTGCGGGCTGCGCCGGCCGGTGTCCTGTGTCCTGCCCGGGTGTGCGGGCCGGGCCCGGGTGGGGCGTTGCGATGGGACAGGATCCGGGACGTGCGGACCGCCCGCTTGAGTGCAGCGGCCTCCTCGCCCCGGCGGACCTCTCCCGGGGTGCGCAAGGACGGGCCGGGTGGCCGCCGCGTTCCAGTCGGCGAGGACTGTGTCCGTGCGGTGCCGGATGGTGCGCCCGGCCGGGGCGCCGGATCGTGCCGACGGCGTGGAGGAACCCGGGGTTCGTGGCGTTCGTGGGCCGGCGCCGTGTGGGCCGGGGTTACAAGCAATCCACCCGAATATGTGCTCGACGGAAGATGGGACCGCTGTGCGGCGGTGTCCGGGAATTTTACCAACTCGTGAGTTGCCCATTGCGAAAGTAAAGAGTTGGTCGAGTCAACGGTCATGCTTCCCTGTGGCCGCACGGAATTCCCGGCCCCGGTCACGAGAGCTCCCCGGCGCCCGCGTTCGGAAATGTATGAAACGAGATCGAAAGTGACGCGATCCGGGCCGTCGTTCACCGTTTCGGACCAGAGCCGAAGCGCAGAGCACGTCGTTGCCCCGGCGTGACTTCCCGAGCTTCCGCCTCCGTGGCGGTTCCGCCCACGCTCGCCCAACGCACCTTCCCCATGGGGGATTGGGTACTCACCCCTCGCGCGGCGACCTTCCTCAAACGGTCTCCCTACGCGTACATCGAGCGCCCCGGCTATCGCGTCCTGCTTCGTCATTGCTCCGCCGACATGGAGCAGTTCGCTCTGACGATGGTGTTGCTCGCGGCGGAGTACTCGCGCCGACTCGACGACGTCCTGGACGATCCGCGATCGTGAATCCCGGGACAATCCACCGAGCGTTGAAAATGTGTATTCGGCACCCGGCAACGCCCAACCCTTGAACGAATCAGGCCCATGTACGAAGGTTATGGATACGACCCGTACCCCCCGCCCGGCATGCAATTCCCTCCCGGCGCCGCATCGTTCCCCGGCGTGGCGGAGTGGCCGCCACCGGGAGAGGCCGCGTCGTTCGACGGGCTCGCCTCGTCGTTCGCGGTGGTGGGGGATCCGGGATTCGAGGCCGACCTCGCCCGGCTCCTGGGGAACCAGGCCGAGGAGGCTCCCGCCACCGTCGAACTCTCGGCTCCGATCCGGGTGCGCGGCAGTCATCGCCGGCGGCCCCCGGAGGCCGCCCTGCCGGCCACCGGTGCGCGGCGATTGGATCGACTCAGCAGCTCCATGGTGGTGGTCAGCGTCCTGCTGGTCGCCGTGATCAGTGTGCTCGGCGCGGTGATCACCCTCGCACCGCTACGGCACACCGCCGGCGCCACCAACGGCCCGGCCCGATGGTGGCCCGTGCTGGTCCAGGGACCGTGGGTGGTGGCCTCGCTGTCGATCCTGCGGTCCAGCCTCCACCGCCGCCGGGCACTGCACTCGTGGATCGTGGTCACCGCTTTCGCGGGCCTGTCCATGGCGCTGTCCGTCAGCCACGCCTCCATGACCGTCCAGGGCGTCGTCGTCGCCATCCTTCCCGCGGTGGCGACCACGGCCTGCCTGCATCAGCTCGTGCGCCAGATCACCCTCACCCGACCACCCCGACGATCCACCGCCGTGCAACGCCGCGAACCCCCACCCTGAAGCGTGCCCGTTCGCACGAGCGGCGCGATCGTCTCGCGGCGTCGTTGCCCGCCACTCCACAAGACCCACTGAACCGAAATCGGGCGGCGCCGGCAGGCGCCGCCCGATGTGCGATCGTCGAGACCGCCCACGAGCCCGATGGGTGTTCGTGGCCGGCGTCCGAACGGGTGACGGCACTGGAATGCCCGGCGGCGGGTGTATCCGGGAGGCTATCGATGGGAGGCGTGGATCGAACATGTGAGGGCGCGCGGTCGTTGCGCGAGATGTCGTCCGGCCCGGGTGTGCCACGGGCGGGGCTCTCCGGGGTCGACGGTGACGTTCCTTGGGAGGTCCGGACTCCGATCTTCGCGGACCTGGTTCGGGAGTGGGCGGCGGAGGGCCGGGAACTGCCCCCGTTCGTCCCGTCATTCGGGATCTGTGGGGTCTGTCGTGTACGACATCCGCCGCCGCCGGGCGTCGCCGTGGTCATCACGGCGCCCGCCTCGGGAGCGGGGGAGAGGGTGCGTGCGCGCATGGCGGTGGGGCGTCGTGTGCCGCGGTAACCGCGTCGGTGGGACCTACGACGGCCGGGGCGATCGTGTTGGTGTGCGCATCGCGGTGAGGATCCCCGCGGCCGGGCCCGCGAGGATTTCGGCCCGGACGCCGCGGAAACCGTCCGCCGGCGGTGGCCTTGCGGCCCCCGCCGGCGGAGCGGTTCAGACGCCGGAGGGGACCTCGGCCTTCTCGTCGGACCCCGTTTCCTTACCCTCGGCCGCCGCCAGCTTGCGGTTGCGCCGGACCGAGGAGAAGAAGGACCAGCCGATCAGGACGACGCCGACGAGGCCCGTGATGACCTCGTGGATCTCGTACTGGATGGTGACGAGCAGGATCGCGGCGAGGGCGCCGATCGCGTAGTGCGCGCCGTGCTCCAGGTAGACGTAGTCGTCGAGGGTGCCCTGACGGACCAGGTAGACCGTGAGCGAGCGGACGTACATCGCGCCGATGCCCAGTCCGAGCGCCATCAGGACGATGTCGTTGGTGACCGCGAAGGCGCCGATGACGCCGTCGAAGGAGAAGGACGCGTCCAGGACCTCCAGGTAGAGGAACATGAAGAACGCGGCCTTGCCGGCCATCACGACCGCCGGGACCTTCTTGCCGGTCCTCTTGGCCTCTTCCTCGGCCTCGTGCTCGCGCTCCTCGTCTTCCTCGAGCTTGTTCTCGAAGTAGCCTGAGAGGCCGCCGACGATCAGGTAGGTGACCAAGCCCGCGATACCGGCGATCAGGACGGTCTCCGCCTTGTCCACATGGATGCCGCCGTGCTGGTGGGCGTTGGTGGCGAAGGTCATCGCGGAGGCGAGCAGCACGATGAGCGCGATGCAGACGGAGAGCATGTCGACCTTGCCGAGCTTGGCGAGCGGACGCTCCAGCCAGCCGAGCCACTTGATCTCCCGGTCCTCGAAGATGAAGTCGAGGAAGATCATCAACAGGAACATGCCACCGAAGGCGGCGATCGACGGGTGGGCGTCGGTCACCAACTGCTGGTACTTGTCCTTGTCGTCGAGCGCGAGCCGTACCGCTTCGATCGGACCGATCTTGGCGGTGACGGCGACGATCACGACCGGGAAGACCAGGCGCATGCCGAAGACCGCGACCAGGACGCCGATGGTGAGGAAGATCTTCTGCCAGAAGGCATTCATCTTCTTCAGGACCCCGGCGTTGACCACGGCGTTGTCGAAGGACAGCGAGATCTCGAGGATGGACAGGATCGCCACGACCCCGAAGCCGGTCCACCCCCCGTAGAGCATCGCTGCGACCAAGCCGAGCGCGGTGACCGCGAACGACCAGCCGAACGTCTTCAGAAGCACTGGCTACCCCAATCGTTTTCTGTACGGGGCTCCCCCGCGCCGTACCTGGCTTTACGAAACGTTGACCCGGAGTCTAGGGCGTTGCCCCGCGGCCCTGACACCTACCCGGCCCAACGGCTCGGAACTTCCGCTCGCCGCCGAGCCGGTAGACCTCGCCGAAGATCATCGCCGCCGCCGTGAGCGGGTGAGGATTGCCCTGTGCGACGCCGACGCGGTCGGCCCGATCGCGGCCCGCGTCTGCGGACGGGCTGCGCCGGGACCGCCCGCTGCGGGACGTGGAGCCCGCCACGCCCGCCACCTGTCAACCGGAGGCCGGAGGGTGGGGCGACGGCCCGGCGCCGGCAGCGGCGCAGACCGATCTTCGCCGTCGACTCCCGCGCGGTCCCGGCCCACCTCTCCCCACCCGCGCCACCGGATGGGGACCGGGCCCGGGGGATAGCGCGGACCTGCCACGACGTTCGACCCAAGGGGCGCGGTCCACTTGCCGCCATCCAACAATCTCATTGCACCGCATGGGAAGGTTTCCTAGAGTTCCGACAATGTTGCCCCCTGTGAAGACCGATGCGGAATGGGACGCCGTCGTCGCGGACGAAACGGTGATGCGACCCGGTGTCGAGGACATTTGCGCCCGTCTCGGTTTCGCGGGTGCGCCGCTGACCCGGTTTCCCGACGGAACGCAGCCCGTCTACGCGGTGGGCGCGGAACACGTCCTCAAGCTGTTTCCCTCGTCCGCCGCCCGGGACGGCGTCGTCGAAGGCCGCGTTCTGTCCCATATCCAGGGGCAACTGCCGATCCCGACGCCCCGGGTACGCGACTTCGGCCCGTACGAAAACGGCTGGCAATACGTCCTCATGTCCCGACTGCCCGGTGAGAACCTCGCGCGGGCCTGGCACAGCGTGCCCCAGGACGACCGCGAACGACTGGTCACCGAGATCGGTGCGGCACTCGCCGTTCTTCACTCGCTCGACACCGAGCCTCTGGGCGACGTGCTCGGCCCCGGCGACTGGGGCGCGTTCATCGATCGACAGACCGACACCGCCACCGCCCGGCAGCGCGCCCATGGTCTCTCCCAGGCTTGGCTGGAACAGATTCCCGCGTTCCTGGCGTCCGTATCCCTGCCCCGCTCGCCGCACCGCAGCCTCCTGCACACCGAGGTCATGCGGGCTCACCTGCTCGTCGATCCCGACGGATGGCGCCTGACCGGACTCTTCGACTTCGAACCCGCCGCGATCGGCGACCGCGCCTACGACTTCGTCGGGGTCGGCCTGTTCGTCACCGGCGGAGACCCGGCGCTGCTCACCGGACTCACGACGTCCTACGGACGCGACTTCGATCCTCGTGTGCTTCTCGCCTACACACTCCTGCACAGGTACAGCAATCTCCCCTGGTACATGCGCGAACTTCCCACACCCGCCGAAGGAACCCTGGACGCCCTCGCCGAAACCTGGTTCGGAACCAGGTGAGGCGACGTCGAGGCCGCGTTGGGAAGTGCGAGCGAGAGGCTCGCGCTTCGGCCCGGGCGGGTACGGCGGGTGTAGTCGGGCCCGAAGCGCCGACGCAGTAGGGAAGCGCCGGGCTCCTTTGGCCGTACCGGTTTGCGACGTACGGTCACCGCAGGCTGCGTGGAACGGGCACGACAGTGCGCGGAACGCGGTCGACGACGGACTTCGACGAACGAAATCCGGTGAACCGGTACGACGCGACGCCTTGTTTCTCCGGGTGGCGGTCGAGGAGCAGGCGGAGCCGCGCGGACTACTAATACGAAAGAACTAGCGTTAATGTATCCGCAGTGCCGGATGCGCGCACCACGCCGTACCCCGACTCCAGTCGAACGCGCACGTCCCGAGCGGGGTTCGGCCCCTCCTACGCCCGGGGTCGATCATGTTCACACCTGGCATACCGATGGACGACATTGCGGACGCGGAGTTCACGGGCGTCGACGACGCAGCCTGTCCCGACGATCCTCCGCGGCCCTCGGACTCTCCGGAGGACTCGCCCACGTTCACGACATGCGGCATGCGCCGAGACGGGTTCGATGCTCGGAACAGGAGGACGTCCCGGCCCTGGGGCACGTACTGCCATTGACGCACGACACGACCGCGACAAACCTCACATCCGATCAGGTCCACGCCTGTCGAAAGGAATTCAGGATGCGCCACGACATCGAGTTCGACTCCGACGGGACGACCCTGCGAGGCTGGCTCTACATTCCCGAATCCGGAGTGGCTCCGCACCCCGCAGTCGTGGTGACGCACGGACTGGGCGCGGTGAAGGAGCAGTACACCGACACCATCGCCGAGAATCTGGCGAACGCCGGCATCGCGGTGGTCCTGTACGACCACCCGTGTTTCGGGGCCAGCGATGGGCTGCCGCGCCAGGAGGCGGACCCGGTCGCGCAGATACAGGGTTACCGAAACGCCATTACATTCCTGCAGTCCCGGTCCGACATCGACTCCGACCGGATCGGCGTGTTCGGTTCCAGCTTCGCCGGCGGCCATGTTCTGGTCGTCGGTGCCGTCGACCGCCGGGTGAAGTGCGTATACGCGCAGGTCCCGGTCATCAGCGGTGGAACGAGCCTGTCCCGATTCATCAACTCCGAGGCCATGCGCGGGATTCGGCGCATGTTCGACTACGACCGCCTGGCACGCTTCCAAGGCGCGGAGCCCGGTGTCATCCCGCTGATCACCGAGGACCCGACGGCGATGGCCGCGATGGCGGACCGCGAAACGTACGCGTGGTACCAGTCCATCGAGCCCGAACGACTCGCCACGTGGCGCAACGAGATCACCGTGCGCTCCATCGAACTGCTGTCGGGGTACGAACCGGGCGACTACATCGGGCGCATCTCGCCCACGCCGCTGCTCATGGTCGTCGCACAGCAGGACATCCTCACGCACAGCGACCTCGCCTTCGCGGCATACGAACGCGCGCTGCACCCGAAGCGGCTCGCCATCCTGCCCGGTGGCCATTTCGTGGTCTACAACGAGGAATTCGCGGAGTCGCAGAGGCTCATGACGTCGTTCTTCCTCGAACACCTCACGGCCGGAGCGGCGTCTGTTCCAGAGCAGCGCACGGCTCACGACCCGAGCGCGGCCGTCGGCGCCACCGATGGGTTCGCACAGGCGGATGCCGCGATCCCGGAGGGATCAGAGGCATAGCGCGGGCCGGGCGGGCCGGGCGGGCCGGCCACGAAGCGTTGTCCACTGCCGCGTGATGGCCCGGAGACCGCTCCCGACCACGGGTATCGGGGCCGGGGCGCTCCCGGCCTCGGTGCCCGGGCAGTGGGCGGGTGCCGACCCCGACCCGGGTTTCGGCGGACGCGCGAAGGCGGCCGGGCGCGCGGGACTCGCCCGGGTCGGCCGCGCGATCACGTCCGCCGTCCCTCGTCCTCGGCGAACGTCGTGGACGCGTCGCCACGACGCGGCCCGGCCCCCGGCTCTCGCCATCCGAACACGGCACACGGCCGACCCGCGACGCGTCAGGGGTGCTGCGCCGCCGGTTGCGACGAAGACCTGAAGACACCGTTCTCGGCCGCCAGGCACGCGGCTCGCGCCGCCCGGTCGGCCAGATCGAGATCGAGCGGCCTGCGTGCCACGATCATCCGATAGTAGAGCGGCGCCCCGACTGCGGCGATGACCTCCGACTTGTCCGTCTCGCGGGCGAGTTCGCCCCGCTCGACGGCTCGCTCCACGATCACTCCGGCGGCCTCGTTGCGCAGCTCGAAGAACCGGGACATCGCGACTGCCGCGTCGGGGTTCCTCGTGGCCGCCACCATCATCGTGTCGAACAGGGCACGCGTGCGTGCGTCGTTGAGGTATAGGTTCACGATGCCCCGGGCCAGCCCCCGCAGATCGGCGGCCAATGATCCGTGGTCCGGCAACGGGATCTCACGTGTTCCGATCGTGTTCATCAGGTCCACGACCAGACCCTCGACCGACCGCCACCGACGATAGACCGTCGTCACGTGCACACCGGAGCGGCGCGCGACACCCTCAACCGTCAGAGCTCCGTAGCCGACGTCCTCCAGTTCGCTCAGGACGGCTTCGAGAACGGCGGTACGCGTACGGGCGGTACGCCCTCCAGGCCTCCGGGTTCCCGGCGGCGCCGAACCTTCACTCAACGCACTCTCCGACCCGACGAACCTCGACTCCGCACTCTATTACCCGCCGGTGCCGCGCCGACCGGGAGAGGCAGCCGATACCACCGACAGCCGCTGCGTGGCAGCCGGAACTTCCGTCCGACGGATGTCTTCTAATACGAATCTTATCGCGTTAAGGGAGATATGTGGGGCAGTGCCCCGTCGGCCGTCTGCTGTCCAGGAATGGAGCCCGAGACGGATCGACGGTCGGTAGGACCTTCCACCATCGTGAAGCCCGATGCCAACCGCGAGTGAAACGCCGCACACGTCCGGATCCGTCCGTCTCGGCGGGCGCGCGACGCGCGGCGCGTACCCGCACGGAGGTACCGAGCGCAGTGTCCGGCACCCTCTGATCGGGGCCACTCGCTCCGCGCAGCCGGCACTCGCCTTCGTCCGTCGATCCCACCCGGGAACGACGCGGACCAAGCGCCACCGGGCAGGTAACCATTTCGGCATGCCGAGGCACCGCATCACACGTCGCGGCTTGGTCCACCAGGCCGCCTGATCCACCATGAGCCGCCGGCTGGAAGCCGGCCGTATCGGCCGGTCCGGTCAGGTGTTGAGCAGGCGGTCGAAAAAGGACCGGTACTGCCGCAGAGCGATGCGCAGGTCCTCCGTGTCCGGCTCCTCACCGCGGTGCCATTGGGCCTCCAAGCCCTTCTTGTGTCCGGCGAACGTCGCGGCGAGCAACCGCATGACCTCGTCGACGAGGCGGTCGGCCGCGTCCACGGAATTCCGCGGGTCGTCGACGAATCCCTGTTGGATGTCCTGCCAGCGGGAGCGGAGGCCCTCCGCTTCCTGTGGACCGAGGAGCGGCGCGCTGCCCGTGCCAGGATGCGACGCGTCGTGCTCGGCAGTGGCGGTGTCCGACCGTTCACCGCTCTGGTCCCCGGTTTCGCCGGGCCCGGTCGGGTCTGCACCGACGTCGTCCCAGCCTTCGGTTGCCCGAGGTTGGCGTGCGTCGGAGGTCCGCGCGACGTCCTCGGAGGACAGCGCGCCGCCCTCCTTGCCGAGCGGGGTCGCTTCGTCGCGCCCGAATACGCCTTCTTCACGCATGTCCTTTCGCCTCCGCTGGTGTGGGTGTGGGTGTGGGTATGGCCGTCGGGCTCGACTGCCCGGTGGTTCACCGGCGGTCGTCGCCCGGCGCTTCGTTGTCGCTCTTGAGCAGGTCCTCGAACATGGCGCGGTAGTGGACCATCGCGCTTCGCAACTCCTCGGTCGAGGTGTCCCTGCCGCCGACGCGCTGGTTGATGTCGTGCGCGACGCGGTAGTGATCCAGGGTTCGGGCGTGCTCGACGGAGAGGTCTCGCTTTTGTTGCTCGTATCCTTCGGTCGGGTAGCCGCGCTCGCTCATCAACACCGTCACGAGGCGGTCCGCTTCTCCGACGGCCTGGTCGGGGTCGTCGACGAAGTGCTCCTGCACCCCCGCCCAGTCCCGCGCGTACCGGTCTCGCACCGCTGCGGGCAAGGGCCTGATCTCCAGGGAATCATGCCGTTCCTGGCGCTCGCGCAGATCACGCTCGGCTTCCCGCCGGCTCTCCTTCGACTCGACCGTGCGGTCGTATTCCGGACCGAAACGCTGCTGTAGGCGGCGGCGCCGAACCATGGCTCGCACGGCCAGCGCGATCAAGGCGATGATGATCACGACGGCCACGATGGTGATGATCGTCCACATCGTGTCCTCCACTCGTCGGCGGTCGACGGTCCGACGGTCACGGACCCGTGGAGCAGCTCAGCGGCGGATGCCTTCCGCGCGTCGCCGTTCAGGATGCGAGCCCCCGCGCCGAATCGGATAATCTGCTTTTACCCCTTGATTTGATCGTATATCGGACAAAGCGCACTGATATTGCGCAAAATGTGATCCCTGCCCGTGGGACGGCTTCCCGGATGCGGTCTGCGAGGTCGGCCGCACCGGAGCCCGGCAAGCGCTGGACACTGCCCTACGACGTGTAGCCGCCCAGTCCGCCGACACCGGCCTCGTCCCCTCGGGACGAGGCCGGTGTCGTGTCGCCGCAGTGGACAAAGGTGAACACCGGGGCGCGTTACTCTGCCGCGCGGGATGCGCGCTTGCGGTCGCCGCTCCCGCCCGTCACGCGTCGCGGATCCAGTGCCCGTCCGTGGCCCAGCCGAGGAACCGCCGGACGTTCGGCACCGCCGGATCGTCCAGGCTGCCGCCCGTGAACACATGCCGCAGCCCGGCCAGAACCGGCGCGAGGCGGCGCACGGTGTGCTCCGGCCGGCGCGCCGTCTCCTCCGCCATCCACGCGATCACCGCGAACTGGTCCTCCACCCCGCACAGGGACAGGAAGAACAGCGTCTGCCGCCACGCGTACGCGGCGTCCTTGACGGTGCCGAGCGGCCGCGGGTTCCCGGCGATCTGCTGCACCAGACGGCACACCGTGCGGTACGCGCCCCGCGCCGGCTCCGCCCAGCCCTCCGCCGGCTCCACCCCGATGGGGTACACGAGCGCGGCGAGGTTGTGCGTGGTGAGGATCTGCGCCTGCTCGATGACCTTCCCGTTCGCCGCGACCCACCAGCGGCCCCGCGGATCGATGCCGGCCCGCTCCCGGCACAGCTCGGCGAAGGCGTTCGAGGTGTTCGCCGCGAACCCACGCTCGCGCTTGACGTCATCGATCGTCCGGATCGCGGCGTAGTCGATGCCGTAGTACCGCGCGTACAGCGACCCTTCGAGCAGTACCGCGGCGTCCTGCGCGGCGCGCAGAAACTTCGCGGAGAACGTGCCCATGAAGATGTCCGCCGCGAGTTCCTCGGTGAACACCGCCTTGACCCCGGCCTGTCGCGCGAGCGAACCGAGCTCCTGGAGCAGCGGGTTCGGGACGATCGTGCCGGGGAAGGCGCGCACCGTCAGCGTGCCCAGCTCGGTCAGTGCCTCCCAGGCGTTACCCGCGGTGTCGGTCGACACCCGCCGATACGCGGACACCGCCCGTACCCACGGCAACTCCTCCAGCCGTACCTGGTGCTCCAGGTTGAGGAGCAACAGCGACCGACGCTCGGCGAACGCCCCATACCCCGCGGTCATCAGCGTGCGCAGCGCCGGATCGTGGTACGCCAACGCGGTCGTCGCGGCGACCAGTTGCGGGACCAGCTCGGCCAGCACCTCGGCCGACGGCACGATGCCGCGCTCGACGAGCGTCGCGACGGGCGCGCTGAGCGCGCGCTCGACCGGGTGACGCAGGCTGTCCGGAATCGGGCTGCCCGCGCGCACGCCGGTCCGCTCGGCTTCCGCGTCGGTCACCGGTACGAGCAGCCACGCCGTGTCGGGCAGACCCGCGTCGTCGCGCAGGTTCGCCAACCGGGTGATGAGGACGCGCGCCAGCTCGTGGAGCGTCGCGGTCGACGCGTCCTCGGCCTGACGGGCCCGCAGTTCGGCGTGCGGCGGCGAACCGGGCGCGCCGCGCTTGACGACCATCGCGTCGACGGCGTGCCGGAGCAGGCCGGGGCGGGCCGCCCCACGCGCACCGACGTTCGCGCGGATGCCGGTGCGGGGTCCGGCGGAGCGGGGTCCGGCGGTGCGGGCGGCGCGGCCGTCCGCGATGCGGGTGCCGGCGCTGCGAACATCACCGGCCCGTGTGTCACCGAGCGCCTCGGCCAAGGCGGCCAGCAGGATCGCGGAGTTCTCCCTGGGGTTGCGGTGCTTGGTGCACAGCGTGTGCTGCGCCGCCAAACGCCGGTAGCGGTGGAGGAGTTCACGGCCGCGTTCGGTCCAGCCCGCCGGTCGGATCGCGTCGAGCCGGCCGTCTTCGACGGTCTCCAGCCAGTGCGCGAGCAACTGGTCGGCGAACGGGTTCCACACGGTCAGCGCCTCGTTCATCGCCTCGACCGCGGGCTTGGGGCGCCGCGCGCCGAGCGTGGCCCGCAACGAGCCCACGGATTCGCGGTGCACGGCAGAGCCGTCGGGCACCGGCGTGTCGCTGGGGCTCGGCAGGAAGCGGAGGCGGTCCGCGTACGGCGCGATCTCGTCGAGCAGCGTGAGCGCCGCGAACCGATCCCCGGCGCGCAGCAGCCACGCGATGGTGAGCAGCGCGGCCTCCTCGGGCACCGCGACGTGATACCGACCGGTGTCGAGCATCGTGTGGAGCTCGGCCAGGCCCGCATCGGTGAGGAAGTACCGGAACACCGCGAGCCGATCGCCGGTACGCAGCCCGGCGCGGGCGGCGGCTTCGGCCTCGTGTGCGGTCCACGGCCCGCCCGCCGCGGCGTCGCCGGTGGCGAACCCGCCGCGCACGACCTCCGGGGTGACCCACGCGGGGAGCCCGCGCACGGGCGTGCGTGTGCCGATGGTCAACGAGCCGTCGGCCATGCCGCCGGCGACCTGCGTCCAGCGGCGCACGCGCTCCTCGGCGCGAAGCCGGGTCGCCTGGCTCTCGTGGGAGGCGGCGGTGTGGAACGCCTTGGCCAACTGCCAATCCGCATAACCGGGGTTGGCGACGGGCTGCACGTGAATCTCGTTCATGCCGACGTGGCGGGCCCTGCCCCCGCGCCCTCCGGGTTGAGAGCCCGGTGCTCTACTGACTGAGCTACACGTCGTGGTCGGTGTGGTCGGCACGGCGGGCACCGCGCGCCCCGCCGCTTTGTGCGGGTTACGGGCCCGGAGCTCTCCACGCCGAGCCCCGTGCCGCCACGTTCCGATGTCGCCGACGTGGCGGGTCCCGCCCCCGCGCCCTCCGGGACCGAGGCCCGGTGCTCTCTCTGACTGAGCTACACGCCGTTGCCGTGCTCGCCAACGTGGCGGGTCCCGCCCCCGCGCCCTCCGGGTCCGAAGCCCGGTGCTCTACTGACTGAGCTACACGTTGTGGTGCGCCGGCGAAGTGCCCGCCGACGAGGACGACATTAGGCCCGAGCCGCGGGCGGGGCAACGGGGTTATCCGCACGGCGCGCGGCGGCCACGGTTCGCCGCTCTCGGTACGCCGCCGCGACGGCTGCTCGGGCGACACGTCGGCCGGCGCCACGGTCAGCGCTCGCCGGCCCGGCCGCAGATCGCGCAGGGCTGGTTCGGCTGGTTGAGCAGGAACGCCCGGATCCGGGTGGAGTAGCGCGCCTGCGCGTAGTTCGGCACCTGTGCGGGAAAGCCGGCGAACAGCGGACGGTGCCGGCGGTCGTTGCCCAGCCGGGCGTCCAGCCGCGCCGGCAGCCGCATTCCGTGCGTCGCGAGATCCACCGGGCGCAAGCCGGCCAGCGCGGTCCGCAACTGGGCGCTCAGAACATGGCCGCGCTGCACCAGATCCGCTTCCAGCGCGGCGATCCCGCGGGCGTTCACACCCGCCTGATCCGGCCCGACCCGCTCCGCGTCGACGTACACCTGCGCCAGACGTCGTACCAGGAGGCCGTCGAGATCGTCGGCCGCGGTACTGGTATCGACTCGAACGATGCTGCGCACGCCACCACTCATGTACCGGTTACCCCCGACGAAAGACGAAGCGAGGGCGGAGAGTGGGTGCGCTGTCGATTGTCGGAGTGAGAAGGAAGCACACCGCGGAGCCGCCCCCGCACGCCGACCCTGACCTCGCTCCCCGAGTTCGCCCAAGGAATTTCCGGTCCGGTCCGGGGGAGAGCGGTGCGAGACCTGGCGCGAGGCTTCCGGGTCACGGCTGATACCGCACTCACCGACGATGGCCTTCGCACACGATGGGTGTCAGATCGGGTCCCACGCGATCGACTCGTACAGTCTGCCGAGCGTCCCCGTCAACGCGGTGTCGATCGGGATCGGCACGTCGTCGATGAGCCGAACCGGCGCGATCCCGCGCGAGTTCGTCACGAACGCGGCCCGGAACGAGCCCACGTCGGACAGGTGGACCGGGCCGCGTCGGGAGGGCAACGGCTCTGCGGAGAGCGCCCTTTCGAGCAAACCCATGGTGATGCCCTCCAGGACGGGCGCGTTCGGCCAGAGCAGCGAAGTACCGTCGAAGAACACGACGTTGGTGATCGCGCCCTCCGCGACGAGTCCGTCCGGGCCGGTCAGAAGCGCCTCGTCGAAACCCTCGCGGGCGACCTGTCGGCGGTAGTGCGCCTGCCCGAAGTCCCCGACGCGCTTGATGTGCGCGACGGAACGCAGATACGGGACGGACCGCAACGCCTGTGGCGCGGGCGGCATATCGCCGGGTGGCCGCAGGGTGACCAGGACCTCGACCGACCCGGCCTCGTCCGCGGCGAACACATGGACCCGCACCGACGCGTCGGGAACGTCGTGGGCCAGCGCGTGCCGGATGTACCGCCGGATCAGGTCCCCGTCCAGCGGGGTGCCGAACAACTCCCGGTTGGCCGCGTCGAGCCGATGGAGGTGGTCGGCGAGGCCGCGCACCCGGCCGCCGCGCACCTGCATCGCGGTGAAATGCCCGTAGCCGGCCACGGCGACGGCGTGCAGCCGTTCCACCGTGGTGGATCGGCCGTCGATCTCCACCCGTGATATCGCCGAAGCACTCATGCCGGCGACAATATCCGTCCGTCCGGGGCTTCCACTCGCGACGGCGCGGTGGTCGGCGACCTGGCCACGGGCCGGACGCACGCATGCGGATCGCCACAGCGGACAAGAACGGCACGCACACCTGTTCACCCGACGCAAGGCCGCCTCGTGGACCCCGAGCCCACACCGCCGTCGAGGCGAGGGCCACCTGAAGGGCTGACTCGTCCCGGGTGTGCTCGCGGACTTCACCGTCCTGGGCGAGGATCTGCTGTCCTCGCGCCCGAACGCATCGCGGAGATCCCGATCCTTTCGACTTGGGTGGGCGCCCGGCAGGTGTGGGGCGACTGCCGTCCCGAGGAGTTCGTGGCGGCGACGCACGTGCACGATGGCGGGAGGGCCCGTCGACGTCCCCCCGGTTGCCGAGCGGGCATTCCGGTCGCGGGCAGGGCCTCGCCACCCGTTCGCCCGCCCTGCGGTGCGGGATGTCAGGAACGGGCCGACCGTGGAGTTGTGAACAACCACCACGAATCACCGCACCGGTACGGCGTCGACACCCGTGTGGTCACGGTGGGCACCGTGCTCACCGCCTCGGGCTCGATCATCGCGCTGACCGGCCTGGCCATCACCGCATCCGCCCTGCTGGGCGCCGTGCGCAAACTGATCCGGGACTTGGACACCCCGCCCGGCGAAATGGCGGCCGCGAAGTTGCGGCAGGCGAAGCACGCTTCACGGGCGGGGATGGCGGCGTGGCAGGAGGCTGCGGACGGTCGTTCTTGACGGACGGTCGTTTTGACCCGACACACGCAACGAGCGAAGACGGTGGTGTTCTCGCCGGGCCCGCGGGGCCGGCGAGAACACCACCGTCTTCGGCTGAGCCGTGCTTGGCCGCCCCGCGGGTGCGAACTCGGACGTGGGCGACGCGTCACGCCGGGATGTGCCTTGGGGGGAGTGTGTTCAGGGTGTCAAGGTCGATGTCGGAGAGGTCGATCTCGGCCGCCTCCCAGTAGGCGTCCAGTTCTTGCGGTGTGCTCGGGGCGACGACGGGGAGCAGCACCGGCGAATTGCCGAGAAGCCATGCCAGTGCGATCTGGGCGGCGCTCGCTCCGTGGCGTTCGGCCACGGCGGTGACGGCCGATCTCGTCCGGGCTCCCGAACCCAGGGGCCGTCGGGGCACGAACACCAGGCGGTGGGATTCGCAGAACGCGAGAAGATCCTCCGTGGTCCGATCGGCGACGTGGTACGGGGCATGGACGGAGGAGATCTCGGTGATCGTCATGGCCCGCCGCACCTCTGCGATGCTGCTCGCCTCGACTCCGATGTGGCGTATCTTCCCCGCACGGCGCAGATCCGCCAGCACGCCGAGTCGGTCCGTCCAGGAAGGCGTCTCGGCGGGATCCGCCGCGGGCAGGCGATAAAGGTCGATCGCCTCCGTTCGCAGTCCGCGGAGGTCGGCTTCGCACTGTGTACGAAGCCGATCGGGGTGATCCGGCGCGGACGCACGACCGGTACCCGCGTTCGTGCCGCCGGCGCGGGCCGCGACCAAGAGGTGCGCCGGATAGGGGTGGAGCGCGTGAGCGACCAATTCCTCGGCGGTGTCCTCGACATCGACGAGGCGCGCCCCGCGGTCGACGGCTTGACGCAGGACGGTTCGAGCCCGTCGGCCCGCCTCGGGCGTTCTCGGAATCCCCGGGGCGGTCAGGCCCCTGGTGGACAGACCCAGACGCTGGGGCAACGGACTTCGGCCGATGGTGAAGAAGTCGGGATGCATCGTCTCCGGCCTTGTCGGAGTCGGCCGAGACGGGCACTCGCCTGGTGCGGGCTCGGGTCGTGGTGTCGACGAGGTCGACGAGGTCGACGGATGGGACCGTGTCGAGGGAAACCGCGGCGGTTCCGTGTGGATCCCGCCGTGCCCCGATCACAATGCGATGCTATGCATATCCCCAACTCAGTGCAATCATCAAATTGCACTCGGTGCAATTGGGTATTCGGGAACGTGACGAGGCGGTGCACTTGCATGGAAGACTTCCGACGCGTGGCCGACGCGGTCCAGGCGGACATCGAAGCGGGGCGGCTCCGCCCCGGCGATCGACTGGCCACCCAACGGGAGTTCGCCCGCGCCCACGGCATCGCCAACTCCACCGCCGGGCGCGTATACGCCGAATTGGGTCGTCGGGGACTGATCCTCGGTGAGGTCGGCCGCGGCACCTTCGTCCGTGCCGCCGCCAAGCACCCCCTCGCACTGTCCGACCCCTCGAACGCCCCCGCCGATCTCGAGCTGAGCGTGCCCTCGGTCCCCGAGCAGTTTCCGCTGCTTGCCGAGGGCCTCGCGCGCATGCATCGGCCCGATGTCCTGCGGAACGCCCTTCTCCCCGTCGGCGTGTCCGGCACCCCGGAGGCCCGGACGGCGGCCGCGGCGACACTGGCGTGTGCCGGGTGGACCCCCGACCCCGCCGACATCCTCTTCGCGGGCAGCGGGCGCCAGGCCATCGCCGCCACCATCGCCGCGCTCGTTCCGCCCGGAGGCCGGCTCGGGGTCGAGGAACTGACCTACCCGGTGGTCCGCGCGATCGCCGCACGGCTGGGGGTGGTTCTCGTCCCCCTGGCCATGGACTTCGCCGGTGTCAGGCCTGCGGCCGTTGCCGCCGCGCACCGTTCGGCGAGACTCCAGGCGATCTATCTCCAACCGACCCTGCACAACCCGCTCTCGATCACGATGCCGGCCGAGCGGCGGAACGAACTCGCGGCCCTGGCGAATAGGTTGCACCTTCCCATGATCGAGGACGCGGTCTGGTCGCGGTTCGGCGACACCGCGTTGCCGCCGATCGCCCTCGGGGCTCCGGAGCACGCCGTCGTCATCGACAGCCTGTCCAAACGTGTGGCGCCGGGCCTGAGCATCGGGATGGCGGTCGTCCCGCACCGGATCGCCGGCGCGGTGCGCGCGTCGCTGCGAACCGGTGCGTGGACGGCCCAGCGCTACGCCCTGGAGGCGGCCACCGGGTGGATGAGCGACGGCACACTCGCCTCCGTTGTGGAGGCAAAGCGCCTGGACGCGCGCGTTCGTCAGGAAGCCGTTCGCTCCAAGCTCGCGGGTTTCCGGCTGCGGACCGCTCCCGGCGCCTACATGTGCTGGTGGGAACTACCGGAACCGTGGCGGGCGGACACGTTCGTGGCGGCGGCCGCGCGGCGGGGCATCGCGGTCACACCCGGCGCCGCCTTCGCGGTCGCGCCCGCCACCGCCCACGATGCGATCCGATTGGGACTGGCCTCCCCGACGCCGGACGCCCTGTCGGCGGCTCTGGAGGCCCTGGCGACCTTGGCCGGTTCGATCCCGGAGCACGAACCGGTCGAATAGCTTGCGACGACACTGCCGTCACCACGCACGTACCCGGGCCGACATGCTCCGATCCGAGGGGTGTGGAGGCGGTACGGTCGTGCGCATGACGACCGGCGGGGAGATTCCCGCGACCCGAGCCTTCGGGGGATCGCCCGACAGGCCGCGAGGCAGGACGCGCGGTGGGGGAACACGCCCGACTATTCCGGGCGTTCGTTGCCCGGCAGCACTCGGGACGACGCGGACGTCGAGGCCGACCTGCTGGGCGCCATGTTGTCGGACCGCACCGTGATCGATCGTGTGTACCGGCTCGTGGGCGAAGCCGACTTTTTTCGGCCTGTTGAACCGCCACATGTTTCTCTCGCTCTGCCGGGTCCACTACCGTCTGGGACGGTTCGACATGGACGTCGTCGCCGCCGAAATGGAACGCTCCCACGGCCTGCCGGGCCTCGCGGACAGCGGCTATTCGGCGGACCTGCTCGCTCGGGTGGGTATTTCCACAATGCTTGCCGCAAGCCATGCCCGGCACATCCGCGAGACCGCCGGATGGCGCCGCACGGTCGAACTCCCGAGGCCGATCGGCTGTCGGCCCCGAGACACGAACACCGCCCGTGCCGGTGGGACGCGGACAGGGCCGTTCGACCCGGGCCGCGGGAACCGGTCGGCCCTGCCTCGCGCGCGGGATCGGCGTGAGGCTGGCCGTGAGCGGCGCGGACGCGCCCCGGCGGAAGGGATCGGGTCCATGAACGAGATCGGCACACCGCGCGAGGTCTGGGTACTGGCCGTCGACGGCGAGACGGTCCTGCTGCGGCCTCCGGGACCCGAGGACCGGGACGGCGTGCTCGCGATGCATCGTGCGATGTCGGCGGAGAATCTGTACCTGCGGTTCTTCGGCACCTCGGAGACGTCGGTACGGGAGACCGCCGAGCGGGTGAGTACGCCCGGCCGGGCCGGGTGCGGTGCGCTGATCGCGCTGACCCACGACGGGAGCGAGGTCATCGGGGTCGTCGAATACAACGGCGACGCCGGCTCCGGCGAGGCGGAGCTCGCCCTGGCGGTGGCCGATGCCTGGCACGGCAGGGGGGTGGGCACCCTGCTGATCGAGCATGTGGTCACGATGGCCCGCGCGGACAAAATTCGCACGCTGGTCGCGGACACGTTGCCGTGGAATCGTCCGATGCTTCGGGTGCTGGAGCACATGGGATTGCCGGTGCGCAACCGACTCGTGGCCGGGGTGACGAGTTGCGTGATCCCGTTGGACGGCGACAGCGCCTCGACGGAGCGGTATCTGACCGCGCTGGCGCGGCGTGAGGCCCTGGCGGACGTGGCCAGTCTGGTGCCGCTGTTCGCACCTCGGTCGGTGGTGATCGCGGGCGCGGGGCATCGGGCCGACTCGGTCGGCCGGGCGCTGCTGCGCAACGTGAAGGGGACGCACTACACCGGGTCTCTGGCCGTGCTGCATCCCACCGCGACCGAGGTGGACGGGGTGCCGGCGTTCCCGACGCCGGACCTGCTTCCCGAGGTGCCCGATCTGGTGGTGGTGGCCGTTCCGGCGGACCGGGTTCCCGATCTGGTCGAGGACTGCGGGCGCGTCGGTGTACGGGCCCTGGTGGTGGTGACCTCGGGGGGTACGCCGGAGCAGGCCGCACGCGTGCATGCCTCCGTGCGCCGGCACGGGATGCGGATGGTCGGCCCGAACTGCCTGGGGATCGCGCAGACCGACCCCGCCACCGCGCTCAACGCGACGTTCGGGTGGGTGGTCCCCGCCGCCGGCAGCGCGGGTGTGGCGGTGCAGTCCGGTGGGGTGGGGATTGCGTTGACCGAGCAGTTGAACCGGCTGGGGATCGGGGTGTCCACGTTCGCGTCGCTCGGTGACAAGTACGACGTCAGCGGCAACGACATGCTGCAGTGGTGGCAGGCCGACACCCGGACCACGATGGCAATCCTGCATCTGGAGTCCTTCGGCAACCCGCGCAAGTTCTCCCGGATCGCGAGCGCCGTCGGCCGTGTCAAGCCGGTGCTCACGGTGGACGCGGGTCGCTCGGCGGCCGGGCGTCGCGCCGCGGGCTCGCACACCGCGGCGGCGGTGACGCCGACCGTGGCGCGCGGGGCGCTGTTCCGCCAGGCCGGGGTGACCGCCGTACAGACCCTGGGCGACCTGGTCGCGATCGCGGCCCTGCTGCATGCCCAACCGCTGCCCGACGGAGCATCCGTGGCGGTGATCGGCAACGCGGGCGGCGCGGGAGTGCTCGCGGCCGATGCCTGTGTGGACGCCGGCCTGGCGGTGCCGCGTTTCGGCCCCGATCTCGAAGCCGAACTCCGCGCCCTGCTGCCCGCCGGCGCCGCGTGCGCCAACCCGGTGGACACCACCGCCACCGTCGACGGCGAGACGCTGCGCCGGTGCGTGGACCGGGTGTCGGCGGCCGGTCGCGTCGACGCCGTGGTCCTGGCTCTGGCGCCGACGGCCCTCGGCGACCCGCTCGGCGACATCCTCGAGGGTCCCGCCGTTCGGGACCGGCCCGTCCTGGTGATCGCCCCCGAACGTGCCGCCGCGGTGGAGTTGTTGCCCGCCGTGGGCGGCGCGGTGCCGGTGTACGGCGACGCGCGCACGGCAGCGGTCGCGCTCGCGCACGCCTACGAACGCGCGATGTGGCTGACTCGCCCCCGTGGCACGGTGCCGGCCCTGGCCGACGTCGATCGCACCGCGGCCCGTTCGCTCGCCGGCGAGTTCCTGCTGCGCGAGCCCGACGGCGGATGGCTACCGCCCGGCGAATGCGCGCGCATGTTGGGCGCGTACGGCATCGAGGTGAGCCCGTGGCGGCAGGCGTTCGACGTCGAGGAGGCGGTGGCGGTGGCGCGTGAACTCGCCCCGCTGGGCGTCGACGGAGCGGTCGTGCTCAAGGCGTACGGCCCGCACATCGTGCACAAGAGCGATGTGGGCGGCGTGCGATTGCGCCTGGTCGGCGACGACGCGGTACGTGCGGCGTTCACCGACCTGGCCAACCGGATCGGCGCGTTGATGGAGAGCGTGGTCGTCCAGCCGATGGCCGCCTCGGGGGTCGAGCTGATCGCCGGGGTGACCCAGGACGAGGTGCTGGGCCCGTTGGTGGTGTTCGGGCTGGGCGGGGTCGCCACCGACGTCCTCGCCGACCACGGTGCGCGGTTGACCCCGCTGACCGATCTGGACGCGCACTCGCTCCTGGCCGACTCACGAGGGGCCCCGTTGCTGTACGGCCATCGAGGTGGGCCGGCCGCCGACACCGCCGGGATCGAGGACGTCCTGCACCGGTTGTCCAGGCTCGCGGACGATGTGCCGCAGCTCGTGGAGGCCGACTTGAACCCCCTGGTCGCCCGCCCCGACGGCGTCACCGTCGTCGACGCCCGGATCCGATTGGCACCGCGACACGGACAGGATCCATACCTGCGGCGACTGCGCTGACCCTGGGCTCGCGGCGGATGCCCAAGCCTGACTGCGGGGGAGCCGGATACTCAGCGCGCCCGAGCGGGGCCTTGCGAAGCACGTGTCCACCGGTGGGGGCAGGCCCCGGACGCGTCGCCGGGGCGATGTTGCCGGCCCCGGCCCGGGCGAGGCGGGCGGCCTGTCCTCGGTCCGCGAGCGGGCGGAGGTGGCCGATCAGAAGACACCGGGCCTCCCGGCCGAGGCGTCGTGGTCGGCGGCGTCCCGGCCGGGAAATCCTTGTGCGAGGTCGGGTCAGGAGACTTCGGTGGTGGCGTCCCGGACGGCCTTGTCGATGTCCTTCGAGCTCACGTCGAGTTCCTTGGCCACCTTCTTCTCCGCCTTCAGCTCCGCCTTGGCCAACGCGTGCTGGAGCGTGCTCTCGCCGACGACGACCAGGGCGGCCTCGCCCTCGTCGATGAGCTCGCCGAACTCCTTCACGTCCGCACGGGACATGCCGCGCCACAGGTGGCCGCCCACCCCGCCCACGGCGGCCCCCACGGCGGCTGTGCCGATGATCGCCGGCGGGAACAGGATGCCGACGAGCGCGCCGACCGCCGCGCCGCCCCATGCGCCGTGTCGCGTGGACGTCTCGTCCTTGTTGACGTGCACCTTGCCCGCGTCGTCCTTGGTGACCACCGAAGCGTCGTAGCCGCCGACCGCACCCAGCGCGTGCAGGTCCTTCACGACGTCGTAGTCGGCCCGCGCCGCCGCCTGGTCCGGGTAGGTCCCGATGTAGATGAACACCGAGTCGGGCTTCGCCATTTCGTTGATCCCTTCCGAGGATGCCGCATCCGGGAGGACACGGCGACGACCGAGAACGCGCAGCGGTGCACGGGCACGGGCGACGCCCGTGCCCGCAAGCCATGCGATCTTGTCCGGCAGTTCCAGCATGGGGCCCACCAGCCGGCTCGGCATCCCGCACGGCGGGCGGACGGCACGAGGAGTCGAGCGGCGGGGGCCGGCCGGCCGCGGACGCGCGGGTCCCAGGGCAAGGCGGTGGGCGGGGGCAGGGTCTGCCGCGACACGAAAGGACACCACGTTCGGCGTACTCGGAATCGTCCGTGCGCGCGTAGGTCCACCGAGGTCGAGGCGGGTGCGGCGCCCGGGATCGAGGGGGCGGGCCATTGCCGGATCGGCTCGCGCGGCTCGCCGCGTACGGGATCGGCCGAGTCGGTGTGGTGTCCGGTCGTTGCGCGGGGGTGGGTTCCTCGGCTGCGAAGGCGGTGTCCGCACGTCTTCGCCTGCCGTCGGGGTGGGATCGGATCCGGGTGGCCCGACACACGAGATTCGGCCGGGCCCGACACGTGGACGGTGCCCGACCGGGTCGTGTGGCGATCAGAGCAGCCAGCGGTGGTCGCGGACGATCGGCAGGCGGGCCCACAGGGCGCCCAGGCCGAGCCGGCTGCCGACGGCGACCGCGGCGAGGGCGATCAGGGAGATGGCGTAGATGACGTGGTAGTCGGTGAAAGGGTTCGTGGAGGAACTGGGCTTGCCGCTGTCGAGGTGCTTGGCGGGCGGCCATTCGGCGATCCACATCAACGCCATCATGGCGGTACCGGAGACGGCCGCCGGACGCAGACCGATGCCCAGGACCAGCGCGACGCCGACGCCGAGCAGACCGAGCATGAACAGCCAGTCGGCCCAGGGCTCGCCGGCCCAGTCGCGCAGGGTGCCGGCCATCGGGCCGACGTCCACGTGGGAGAGGAAACCCTTGGTGG